>NZ_CP030041.1:300000-600000 GCF_003260975.1 Echinicola strongylocentroti
ACGTAAAATCAAAATCAAAACTACCCAAGCTAAACTTATTGGCCTCATTAGCTATCTGTATGGTTTGCTGAGGACCTTCAGGCATGGAAAAAAGAATCACCAATACACAAACCAATGCCCCAATGATCAATACTATTCCTTGAATCGCATCTGTCCATACTACGGCCTCAATACCTCCCAACATCGCATAAATAATTACGCTTACACCAGTACAAATTATTATAGTAGATATATCCCACCCAAAAAGAGCATTCATTGGAAGTGCCAGCAAATACAAAATCGCTCCCATTCGGGCAAGCTGTGTAAGTAGATAACAAATCGAAGCATAGGTTCTTGCCCACGGTCCAAAACGTGTTTCCAAATAGTAATAAGCTGATTCGCTTTTTACTTTCCTGTATAGTGGAACAAAGTACTTTACTGCAATCCATGCCGCTATGGGAATAGATAAACTGAATACAAAGCCATTCCAATTGGACAAATAGGCATTACCTGGTAGAGCCAGAAAGCTTATGCTACTTACGAAAGTAGCAAAAATGGACATTCCAATTGCCCAAGAAGGTAATCTTCCGCCACCAGTTGTATAATCTTTAGGGGTTCTTTTCCGAAAGGAAAATGAAACCCCAAATGCAATAATAGCGGTCATATAAACCACAAAGACCACAAGGTCAGTCATAGGTAAATTCATGTCATTTAATAAGGTTAATTTGGTGTTATAAGGTCAGTCAAAATCCTTAAAAAAGAATAAAACATCTGTCACTCAATAATCATAGAGGCTATCTTACTAAACCTAACTTTAAGCTCTTCTACTTCATTTGGTTCAAAAGGAAACAAAGGAGGCACAAATTGAGCTTGAATAATCCCTAAAAATGATAAGGAAGTCTTAAGTCCTTTTAAATAGCTTGATTTATAACCTCCATGCTGATAAATTTTTTGACTAATACTCATCACTAGCTTCTGAAGGCGAATAATTTCATCAATATTATTCTCAACAGCTGCTTGATAAAGTTTAACATAGAGCTTTGGGAACAAATTGGCACCTCCACAAACGCCTCCATATCCACCCATTAAAACCGTTTCAGCTAACATTTCTTCTGGCCCCACCATCAATACAAAATCTGGTTGATCATTAAAATTAAATTGTAAGGACTGGAAATAACTTCCATTAGCTGAACTATCCTTAAGCCCAATTATTTTTTTGTGTTTGGAAAGTGCAACTGCAGTCTCTACATCAATAGAAACTTTGGTATGTGATGGCATATTATACAAAAATAATGGTAATGGAATACTGTTTGCCAATTGCTCATAAAAATGATAAAGCTCCTCTTGGTCGATTCCCATATAGTATGGAGGTGCGGCCACCACTGCATACGCTCCTGATCTTTCGGCAAATTTGGAAAGCTCTATACATCCTTGAAGACATACATCCGTAACACCTACCAAGACCGGAATCCTACCATTAACAAATTTACAAGTCGATGCTATAAGTTCCTTTTTCTGTGCTATATCTAAACTAGAAAACTCTCCTGTAGTTCCCAGAATAAAGACCCCATGGACGCCTCCTGAAATCAAATGCTCAACTAGTTTTTCAACACCCTGAATATCAACCTTGCCTTTAGTATCAATAGGTGTCACCATTGGAGGGATTATTCCTTTTATAGGTGTATCTTGATTTAAAATTTGCATTGTTATTATTGTTTTTTTAAATGTTTTGAAAGATCTAATAGAAAAACTTGGTAAAAGCGACCTGCTCCACTCAAAACTTTCCGATTGTAAACTATTTGATAGCCCTTGTTCGACCAATTAATATTAGATAACCCGATATTTGAGGATTCTTCAGAATTAGACAACACCCTTCTGGTTACCCCATCTGATACATTTGTAATAAAAATCCCCTCTTCGTAGCCATAGGCAAGGTAATTACCATCACTACTCAATGAAAAAGAAGTATCCAAGCTAAAAGAATTGTTGGTAATCTGGCTTATTTCACCTGAATTAGGGACTACTTTGTAAATTTGAACCTCTCCCAGATTATCCTTCATACAGAAATAAATCGCCTGTCCATCTGGAGAGCTGCGCAACCATTGTCGCGGCCCTTGTACACCTGGATATTTTCTATCTTGGGTAAAAGTCAATCTTTTCTGGATCACTCCTGCAGGTACAGACGGGAGTAAAAACTCAGTCCCTGCATCAGTGGAAGTGATCATTTGATTGGGCTGGGATGGTAATTGACTAATAAATACTTCAGTAGATTTTTCATTTTTTTTATTGATAATATCCCCGAGATATGCCAAAGAATAAGTAATATTTGAATTTGAGCCCAAACTATTCTTTACTTGAGAAACCCAACATTCTTCATAAGCTTTCATGATCTCACTTGAACCTGGTTTTGGGTCTTCGTTCACTCTTGCAAGAACAAATGCTACCCTTTCCCCTTTAAAGTTTTTTTCATTTTGTTTTCCTTTCAAATCCACAGAATCACCACTCCATAATGCCCCAACGGTCCTAAGATCAGCTATATCCTGATTAGTCTCTGCCTCCCTTCTTAGGATATCGTCATTATATGTAAAACTCACCCATTGGCCATCTGAACTATAAGAATATGCATGGGAACCTCCTCGAAGTGCACCTTTCGTATAAGGGAATTGTACATCTCTTGATTCCATCGGCCTAAAAAGATGGTCTCCTACTTCACTAATTTGAACTTTCATAGCAAATCTCCGCGTAAAATCATATGGATCCTCTCGGGAGGCATTTTTTAACCCATGAATAAATACCACCTCTTCCTTTTTAGGGTGATAACTTACGGCTCCCATCCCTGGCCCATATTTGGACTGTTGATCATAGAAATAAATCGTTTCTATTTTTCCATTCTCGATATTGAGTCGTTGAATTGATCCGTTTTCACCAATTTTCCCATCGTCATTTCTGTTATCAAAAACTACATGTACATCATCGGGGGAAAACACTTGCCTCTGATTAAGAAAATGTCCCTTGAAGTCGAAGGTTAATTGTTTTTCTTTCAATCCTATTTCTATTATTTCATTGGTAGTTTTAACAGATTTATTTGATCCTGTTCGACAACTAAGCACCATAAGTGAAATCATTCCTATTAAAAGCAATTTATATAAATCAATTCCTCGCTTATCGTAATTAGAAGTTAGGTTAACTTTTTGCATTTCTATGGAGATTATCTTTCCATATGATAGAAATGTCCATCCTCTGCACCAACCAACACATCCCAAACACCATTATTATTCCAATCCACAAAAGTTGGGCTGGTGGTATGACCTGCCAAAACCTTCTCTGAAATGACTCCATGATGCTTAAAAATCACTTTTCCACTTTCTTGGTCTATATTTTCAAACAGGGACACACTGGTGCTATTTACCAGTAAGTCTAAATCTCCATCATTGTCCCAATCAAAAAAGGAGATTTTCCTCCTGCCACTTCCTCCTGCCTCAGCATGATTCAATCTCAATGGTCCACCTTCCTTATTTATAGCTTTATCTTTGTTTGAATAAACAGAGGCATCTTTTCCATAAAATATTCTTCGGCCAGGGTCTACCCCTCTTTCTCCATTTATTCTATTTCCCTTATAAAATGAAAGAAAACCTTCATGGTCTAACATCACCAAATCCATCATTCCATCCTTGTCCCAATCTATGGCAAATGGTGTAGTCCTCCATTGAGTGACTAATTCATTATTGGAGGGCTTCCACCAGTTCCAGTCAGGAGAAGGAATTTCTTTATCACTATCCAACCTAATAGGACGGGGCTTTTCAAGTGACTTTCCGTTATTCCTTATCCACTGAACTTTTCCCCAAATTGAATTGAATATGATGTCCTTAATTCCATCTCCGTCCCAATCTGTTACCGAGAGTGTCGTATAACCCCATTTGGCTTCTGCAGGTCCTTGAATAGATCCTGCCCCACCTGCTTGTATTCTTAGCGTTTGGCCATCGACTTCTAAAAGTTTAGGTTCTGCCCATTTAGGTGATGCTTTACCATCTAAATTTTCTATAAAAGCAATATATCCAGCTGAATTACCAGCAATAATATCTTCATCTCCATCATTATCCCAATCTACCCCTACCGGGGTGGCTAAAGCCCCGAATTTTAAATTATCAGCTTTCTGTCTGAAATATTTTGGTGATTCAAACAACGGTGCTCCATCTTGCGTTTTTCCTGTATGCCTTATCAATGCGACCCTACCATCTTCATCTCCTACGACCAAATCCACATTTCCGTCTTTATCCCAATCTACGGCCACAGGAATAATCATTTCAAGGTCCATCTTGATAATGCCCTCTGTATTCTTCAAAAATTCTCCTTCTCTGTACTTGGGCTTATTGCGAGTTCCTATATTTTCAAAATATGTTAATCGATCTAAAAATTCTCCACAAATAAGATCTAGATCTCCATCACCATCGAAATCTGCAAAATTAGGAGTAGGGGCCCCATAAACATCCAAAGTTTTACCGCCAGCCTTTAACTTTCCTTTGTTGATGTAATCGCCCTCCGTGTTTTCCAAAAGAAAAACATATCCGTGTAAAGGTCCATTGGTCCATTCTCCTTTTTTATTGAAGGCATTATCCCATCCGTAATCTGCCCAATCATCAATACCAACAACTACATCCAAATCACCATCCCCATCATAATCAACCATTTTCCATTGATTAAAACGTACTTTTTCCAATCCCTTTTTTAAACTATCGGCATCATACAATCTCTCTTTAAATTCAGCCAAATTATTTCTGAAATCCATAAGCTCGGCCCCTGGCACATTTACTCTTATCCCTTTATCAGTGTGGGAAACCTGAATGTTTTTTATGGCATCACCTAACCTTACTGGTGGTGCGAAATCGGGGAATTCTTCACCTGAGATATTCTCAAAATAATATATGCCATTAAAAGGTTTATCAGGGCATGAAACCAACATATCCATATCACCATCCCCATCATAATCCATAGGAAGTGGCCAAGCCCATAAACCTACTCCTAAATATGAAGTAGCTTCAGGGTTGTTATATTTGACAATCTTAAATTCAGACTGTGCTACGGAGGAACTGTTATCAATTGAGTCCTTAGCTTCTGAGCATGAGAACAACATCAATACACTAGCTGCTAATCCTGTATAGAAAAGATTCTTTATCATAGCTTGATTATAATTTGGTTATTGAGTCCAACAGGGGATCGTTGATCTCTTCCATTTTACTTAATATTTTATATGTAAGGTGCTTAATTACATCCCTTATTTCACCCCGCTTCTCTTTTACTAAGTTATTTTTCTCATCAGGGTCCGTTTCAAGATGGTATAATTCATCTCTGCTCGGGTCCTGAAAATCCTTGACCAGCTTCCATTTTTTGGTCCTATATGAGCGCATATGAGCAATACTATAATTGATCATGCTATACTCTGTATAAAGATCATTATCCCAATCATCCACCAATTCCCCTTTCAGGACAGGCACAATGCTTCTTCCTCGCAAAACTTTATCATCAGGCACAGGTATATTCGCCATTTCAAGTATTGTTGGGTACCAATCCAAATTCGTGAAAGTCTTTTTTACTTTAAGATCAGACTGGATGACCCCTGGCCATCGGATCAGAATAGGAACGCGGAGTGATTGATCGTACAAGTTGGGCCTAGAATTTTTCGCCAAATTGTCTGTAGCAGGATGAGCACTCTTGGTAATCCAATATCCGTTACCTTTGTGTTCTATTCCGTTATGTCCCATATTATATCCATGATCTGAAGTAAAGATCACTATCGTATTTTCATACAATCCTATTTCTTTTAGCTTCTTCATTAGCTTCCCTACATTTCTATCTACCCCTGAAGCACTTGCCAAATATTCCTTCATTCTGGATTTAACTCTTTCAGTGTCTAAATCAGGATAGTCTGGATGAGGGACCTTCATTTCCAAGTTTCCATATGGCTCCCAGTCTTCCTCTGCTACAGGCAACCATTTGCTGTGAGGAGACCGATAATGGACACTTAACAAAAAAGGAGTATTTTTATGATCATCGATAAATTTCAGGGTCCTGTTGGTCAAGATATCTACCGTCAGTCCTTCCATTTTATGAATCTCCCCATTTTCTTCCAAATTTGGATCCACTGGTGCCTCCCCTCCTCCTGTAAGCCCCATAAAGTACTCATAACCTTGATTTGTTGGATGAAATTTCCTGTCCTTACCCAATTCTGTCCAGTCTCCCAAATGCCATTTTCCAATCAAACCAGTTCGATAACCTTTGTCCCGTAAAACCTCTGCAAAAGTGATATTTCCTGGATCTAGCCCATTTGTTTTTTCAGGGTTGTAGAGCTTATGCCCTGGCTGGGGGATAAAATCCAAAATGCCCAATTCCGAAGCATATTGACCGGTCATCAATGTCGCTCGTGAAGGACTGCATACAGGAGTGGTGACAAATGCATTTTCAAAAAAAGCACCTTCTGAAGCCAACTTATCCAAGTTTGGACTATGAGCCTGATCATTGCCCGCAGCCTTTAAGGTCCAGTAGGCTAGATCATCGGCAAGTATAAATAAAACATTAGGCTTCCTTATTTTTCCATTGGGCTCATTTGAATAAGAACTTACACAAATGAGCCATAGCGTCATTGTTAAAGAAATAACAAGGCCCTTTTTAAATGATGTCATAGGATTAATTATTTAAAGCATTTTTCTGAATTTCCTGATACGGTGGAAGGTAAGGTAGTTGGCATCATGATTGTTTCTAGCTCCATCTCCTCCATCATCATATGCCGTACGTGAAACGAAAATGATATCCTTTCCCTCAAAAAGAAAATCAACATATTGAAACCCATGTTTAGCAACATCCTCATGCTCCAATAAGACTTTCTCCATTGTCCAATTTTTAAGGTCCCTAGAAGAAAAAAGTGCCTGTGTATTTCTAATACCTGCTGGATTCTTTCCCAAATTCTCTTCTTTGACCTTTTCTGGAATATGATTGGCTATGGTCCAATAATGTTGACTGATCGAATCATACAAGATGGTAAATTTTTTACTCCCGCCATCAAATGGAATAAACCCTAAATCATCATTAAAACTTGCTTCCCTTCCATTCGAGGATATTTTAACCATTGCAGCCTTTTCTGTCGCAGTTGACCGATCATCCACTCTTAATATATCCCAAAGCTGTCCACTTTGATCAACAACTGCATTTCCTTCCAGCCAGCCTCCAAAATTCCCATCCAAATAAGTAGAATCATAGTAAAGGACATTACTTGCAGTCCAGGAGTCAGCTTTTAATAGATCTGCATCAACAGGAACTGAAAGCATCATAGCTCCATATCTTTTGCCCCACTTTTTTACAGGTCCCATAGCGCTCTCCATTGCCCTCCATAGTTTACCGTTGTACTCTATTACTGGCATCGGTGCACAATGGTACTCTCCTTCTAAAAGCAATCCATTGTTTCTATTAGTTGGCGCTGTCCATGTACTCCCCATATCTGTTGACATCCGAATAATAGTATTCCCGTGATGTCTATCGGTCCCCATGAAATATACATTTCCTTTATGTGTAAAAAGTTTTGACCAAAAAGCCCCCTTTATGGTAGCCACTACCCTCCAACTCTTCCCTTTATTGGTAGACCTATAGATATGGGAAGTAGCCTTGACATGTTCATTGGATTCCGGCCCAAAAAAATCATGGGACGCTAAATAGCTTCCATCAGGAAGCACTGCTATACTAGGCGACCCTATATATTTCCCACTGGATTGCGGGCTATACGCTATAATACTACCCGGCACCTTCGAATGATTTACTTTCTGTGGAAATACTTCGGTTACAGAAAATAGGGCCAACACTGTTGTGATGAATAAATATTTCATAGATATAAGTGAATTAAATAATCAAATTCTGTAAATAAAGCGGAAAACATTATAAAAATTACCACGCCGTTCTCTTCTTTGGAATCCTGGCATTAACTTGACTTAAATGCTTTTGCATGTTTTTGAAAAGCTGTTTTCTTATGTGAGGCTTCTCTTTACCAATATCAATTGATTCTGAAGGATCAGTTTTAACATTGTAAAGCTCTATCCTATCATCCTCATAGAAATAGACCAGCTTGTAATCTTCTTCCCTCCATGCTGAATGAGGTTCTGTTTGGCTTTTAAAACCATCTGCTACCCCAATATGTATAGGTGCTTCAAAGAACTCCTCGCCTTCAGGATGATAATATGGAAAATGCCAAGACAAGGTTCTTGATGTTTTATGTGAACCGTTGCCAGTCAAAAGAGGTAATAATGAAACTCCATCCAAATCTTTAGGTTTATTTTCAGAAGCAGCCAAATCCATAAATGTTGGCATAAAGTCAAGTTGTGAAATGATTTGATCACAAACTGAGCCTTCCTTAATTTTGCCAGGCCAAGATATGATCATCGGCACCCTTATCCCTCCTTCATAGAGGTTCCATTTGCTACCTCTGAAGGGTCCATTATCTGCAATTTCAGGATTTCCACCATTATCAGAAGTAAAAATAACCAGTGTATTTTCACTTTCACCTGTTTGTTCCAATGCAGCTACTATCTTACCTACATAATGGTCCATTAGTGCTATGTTAACAGCATAATAAATCACCTCTTCCCTAGTTCCAGCTGGATATTTCTCTTTATACTTTTTGTAGAGCCATGGAATGTTTTTTTTCAAAGGTGTATGAACAAAGTAGAAACTCGACATTAGAAAAAAAGGTGAGTCATGCTCTTTTTTAATAAACTCAATGGATTTTTCTGTCAGTTCATCCACTGGAAATTCGTCATCCGGCACCATCTCCTGTCTACCATTAGCATATGGGTGGACACCAAAGGTTTCAGCTGTATAATCGAAGCCCTGTTGCTTAGGACCATGTGTCAAACTCCATCCTTTATAAACCTGATGATGAGCTGCTACATGCCATTTCCCAACTAAGCCTGTCTTATACCCCTCGCTTTTCAACGCTTCTGCTAGTGTAATTTCCTTCAACGGAAGGTTAAGCATATAAGGAGGAGGAACTAATGGCAATCCCTTAAATTTATCCAACCACTTGGGATCATCCCATCCAAAATCATCTTCTGGATATTTTGTCACAAATTCAAATCCGACTCTAGCAACATCTTTTCCTGTCAGCATAGCAGCCCGGGATGGCGAACAAAGTGGAGCTGGTGCATAGGCCTGAGTAAAAGTCATCCCTCTTTTTGATAATATGTCCAAATTTGGTGTTTCGACGATTGTATTTCCATAAGGAGCTACGTCTCCATAACCTAGGTCATCTACATAAATAAGCAAAATATTGGGAGGCGCTAGATCAGATTGTAACTGATCATTAGCCCAAACGTTTATTTGCAACAAACCTATACAAAAGTATGCCGACAAAGTCCCCAACATCATTTTATCAGTAAGTATCCTCATTCTTAATATCCTTCATTTTGTTCAAGAAGAGGATTGGCATCCATTGTAGCAAATGGAATAGGATACCTCACATGGTGCGGCTGGGCATTGGTAATTCCTCTTTCTTGAGCATTGGAAATCAATTTCCCCATACGAATCAAATCCAACCTTCTTTTACCTTCGGAATAAAATTCCCATCCTCTTTCTTTCAAAATATGGTCTCGAAGCGCTTCTTTCGAAGAAAACTGACTTAAAGATAAATCCTCAAGATCGGCCCTTTCCCGTACTTGGTTAATCAAGTCAAGAGCTTCTTGGGATGGTCCATTCAGCTCATTTAAAGCTTCTGCCCTACTTAATAAAATATCAGCATACCTAATTTCAGGAATATCATTTCCAAAGGAAGCATTGATACCATCTGGGTCAGGCCAATACTTGAAAGATCTAGTGTTGTCTTCATCATCCAGCAAATTGATCAACTCACCATCGTTATTGATATATTCAGTCAAGATGAGATCCTTTCTTTCATCTCCATCTTCAAAAGAGTAATAGAATTGATCTCGGATTCTACTCTCATTGGGCCAATTCCTCCAGGCATTCGAAAATTCCAAACCAGTGCGAGGGTCTTTAGCAAAGCCCTCAGGAAAAGCCGTATTCATCCATGAATTAGAAGCTCTCCTATCGGCACTAGTTTTGGCTGGTCTTACCCATATCAATTCTTCATTTTGTTCATTTTCTACCTTGAACAAATCTTCATATTCAGGAAACAAGCTGTAGTTCCATTGGTCGATAATATCCTCTGACATATCTGCAGCCTTTTGCCACTGCTTTGAATTCAGGTAATAAATCACCAACCAGCCTTGGGCAGCTGCTTTATGAGCCCTTCCATAGGCAATCTCATTTCCTGGATTGGGTAGCTTCGAAATAGAGAATAGAAGTTCAGATTCCATAAATGAATTTATCTCCTCCTCTGATGCACGAGGTAGTTGAAGCTCTTGATCAGTAGAAGTTCTTAACGGAACCGGTCCAAATTTATAATACAGTTTAAGGTAACAAGTAGCTCTTAAAAACCTCGCTTCGGCTTCGTAAAGTGATTTATTACTATCGCTGGCCTCCAATTGGCCCAAGGATTCCAAGACTTGGTTGGCATTTCTAATTGCTCGATAGGGATAATCCCAGTTTTGTCCTTGCAATAATCCGACAGTCGCATCCCATGTGTAATTAATATATTGCAGGGCCGTTGCATGGACGCCATCACCTGTTTGATGAGCAATGTCTGTAATCCATTCATCTTGCGCGAATGTATAGATTGAGTTATTAGAAATCATATTAGAAGCTGAAGCATAAGTTGCTCCCAGTAATGATTCTACCCCTTCTCTGGTTTTTAGAAAATTATCAGGTGCCAATTGTGAATAAGGTTGCTCATCTAAATAGCCTTCGCAACCAACCAAACTGAATGTGATTAAGGTTAATCCTATGTTCTTGATTATAGATTTCATGTTGTTTTAATTTAAAAGGTTAGACTTATTCCTCCAGTAAAAGTCCTTGATACTGGATAAGCATTCCAGTCAATTCTGAAATTTGCAGAACCGTTAGGGTTGATGGCAGGATCCATACCTGAATAATCAGTTAGGGTAAAGAGATTTTGTCCAGTCATGTAAAATTGCACTGACCGAAAAGTCTTACCATTAACTGGCAGGTTATAACTCAATCTAACTGTGCTCAACCTTAAGTAGGAAGCATCTTCTACTGTCTTTGAATTTACCCGTTTTTCTCCTTGGGAACTTGTTCTTACAAAAGAAGGATATTCATTGGTTGGATTTTCAGGCGTCCATCTATTTAAAAGGGGTTCTGCATACCTATTTCTGCGAACACCCGCAGGAAAATAAGTATCTATTAGACCATTATTGAGCATCTTCGCTCCTTGCACTCCTTCAATAAAAACATAGAGCTCTAAGTTCTTGTGCTTTAAAGTATTTCCTAGAGACCAGATGAGATCAGGGAAAGAATTCCCTAAAACTACTCTGTCATCAGAATTGACTACTCCATCCCCGTTCACATCTTTGTATTTAACATCCCCAGGTTGAACAGCATCTTCTGTTACGTCATAATCATCTCCCTCTTGCCAAACGCCCAATACTTCATAACCATAAAATGATTCCAACGGGAGTCCCTCTTCAATAATGGCGATTTGGTTCGTTGCCCCTGCACTTCCAGTTACAATCCTATTAATTCCTCCAAGGTCTGTCACCTTGTTTTTCACTGTGGTTAGGGCAATATTAGTCAACCAAGAAAACTTAGGATTTGTTATGTTTCTTGATGTCAATCCAAATTCCCATCCGGAATTTTGAATCCCTCCGATATTTGTCAGTTGGGAAGTAAAGCCGCTTGATCTAGGAATTGGCAACGAAAGCAGCATATCAGATGTGTTTTTCACATACCAATCCAAGCTTCCATACAGTCGATCATCCCAAAGGCCATAGTCTAATCCGAAATTGATTTGTTCAGTGGTTTCCCATCTTAAATCCGGATTAGCGATCCTTGCTGGTTGTGTCGTTGTATATTGCTGATCATTGTAAACGACCACTGGTCCATTGCCAAATGTTGAGATAGACCTGTAATTTCCTATTTCTTGGTTACCAGTTCTCCCCCAGCTTGCTCTAAATTTCATGGTACTGAACAATACTGAAAGTGGTGTAAAAAAATTTTCTTGATTCACCTTCCAGCCAAATGCAAAGCTTGGAAAATATCCAAATTTATTGTTTTGACCAAAACGAGAAGACCCATCTGCTCTAATAGACCCTGTTAGAAGATATTTATTCTTTAGTGAATAATTTACTCTGGCTAAGTAGGATAACAAGGTATTATCCACTTTTGAACTCGAAATAACATTCAACGCAGGATTGCCTAGTCCAAGATTGTTTGTTTGTGTGGCATCTGATGGAAATCCTCTCCCCTCTGCAGAAAAACGTGAAACAATAAATTTCTGTGTAGTTACACCCACCACCGCTCTAAGGGAGTTTTCACCTATATCCTTTGCATAATTCAGCAAACCTTCAATCAAATAATTGGATGATGTACCCTGGAGCTGAGAGGCTATTCCTCCTGCAGCATTGCCATCCAAAGTAGAACGATCAATATAAAACTCTCTAACTTGGTTGGACACATCTCCACCTATGTTCAACTTCGCACTTAAGCCAGGTAATATTTTATATTCACCGTAAATCGTTCCAAAAGTCCTGTATGTATTTCCTGTTCCACGCTTACCATTTGCCAATGCCAATGGATTATCAATATTAATATGAGAAGAAATAACGTACTCCCCGTTTTCATCTTTAATGGGTAAAGAAGGATCCATATGCATTGCAGCAAACACAACTCCCGCATGTTCATTTAGCTGGAATCCCCCAGGTGTAAACTCATCTTTGGAATAATTGGAACTCATGTTCAGCCCCATTTTAAATTTTTCGGATGCCTGATGCTCCAAGTTGAACCGTATTCCGTATCTCTTAAATCCAGAGTTGATTACCAATCCCTTTTGGTCAAAATAATTGAGGGAAACCATATAGTTCGTTGACTCATTTCCTCCAGACATCGACAGATTATGACTCTGTATCCCTGCATTGGGTTGATAAACTTCCTCCAACCAATCGGTACCTGTTCCTGAAAAATCCTCGACCCTATCCTGTTCGCTACCTCCCCCTTCATCTATTATTGCATTTATCACACCATAATATTGTCTTCCTGTAAGCATTTCTATTTTATTGGCTACATTTTGGACACCAGCATAACCGTCATAATTTACCGACATCTTTCCTTTTTCGCCATTCTTGGTTGTCACCAAAATAACTCCATTGGCACCTCTAGCACCATATATAGCTGTAGCACTAGCATCTTTTAGGACTTCTATAGATTCTATATCCGCTGGGTTAATGGAAGATAATGGAGACCTCTGAGTTCTTGGAGCTCCAAATCGATCTCCAACCCCGGTTACAGCGTTAGAATTACTAAATGGCAAACCATCAATAACATATAAGGGACTATTTCCTGAATTAACTGATCCAACTCCCCTAATATTTACAGAAATCCCTCCCCCTGGCTCTGCGCTGTTTTGAACAACTTGGACACCTGGCATTTTTCCTGCAATCAGCTGTTCTGCGGATGTAATTACACCTGGATTAAAATCATCTTTTTTTAATGCCGTTACTGCCCCGGTAAGATCACTTTTCTTTACTGTACCATAGCCTACAACTATCACCTCATCTAGCGAAGAGATATCTTCTGATAAAGTAACATCAACTTGATTACTATTACCGATACTGATTTCCTTCTTTTCGAACCCGATCATCGAAAAGACCAATGTATTGTTAGAACCATCAGGAACTCTGATTGAAAAGTTTCCATCTATATCGGTGATGGTTCCTTTTTGACTTCCTTTTAACACTACATTGACTCCAGGAAGCCCTAAGTTATCTGAATCTGATATAACTGTCCCTGAAATCGTCCGGTCTTGAAATCCATATGCGCTTTGACCTAACAACAGTCCCAAAAAGCACAGTATTCTTGATAACCACAGGAAACAATTCCGTGGAATTAGGTAAATTTTGATTTTCATAGTTATTTATGGGTTAGTTAATTATTATATATTTCCGCAAAACTGAACCTTTATACCTAGAGCATCCAGAGCTGATGCCTTGAGATATGCAGCTTCAACAGTCGATTCTATAGATTCACCATAGGCTACTTGAATATGATTGGCTTGATGCTTTGCCATCATTTGATTTCTGGAAATTCCGGGTAATACTACATTCATTATAGGCCATTGGGGAGTAGTATTTTCCCATCTTCTTTGAGTTTCGCTCAGTGGCAATGCTACTACCTCCCCAATTCCAATATCACAAAAAAGCGTCTCGTCTTCCATGTATATCCGGCTCCAAACAATATTTCCAGGTTTACTAATACCTTTGAGACTCCCCCCCCTTTTTTAAAATACATTGGAGGTTGTCTTTCACTGGAAGCTCCCTTATATTCATTGATAAAATGGGCAGGTGGTGCTGCACCTGAAATAAGGAAAACCCATACGAACTCACTTCTACCATCAAATTCAATCTCCTCTCCCCATCTTATATCATGTAAGGTATTCTCAGGCGGTAAGCCCTGGATTTCCCATAGCTTGGTAGTAATCAAACCATCCAATCCCGCACATTCGTCTACTTCATTAAAATGTGGGAGGGATTTACCCTTGAAAAGTTCCTCACCATTTTTTCCAAAAACTGGAGGTCTAGATACATTATTGAGCAATCCTTCAGCCAAATCACTTGCAGCAACTAAATCCTTTAAACCTTGTTGGTATTGTATACCTATGACATCACAACCAAATTCATCTGCTATTCTAACGGCAGCAATATACATTTTACATTGCTCTAGGGTCTGTTCCTGAGTAAGTTCAGTAAGTGGGTTTTCACCCCATTCAAATTGCATCCCCTCATTTTTAAGCCATGTCAATATCCTATAAGCGTCATCATCAACAACCCTACTCATCTCTGCAAATAATGCCGATTGACTTAATCTTTCCTTAAAAACACCTAGCTTATGTAAATTGGAGTCTGGTATAATGGCATTGAACATTCCCATGCAGCCTTCATCAAAAACCCCCATAATAGCCTGCTCTTTTTTGAAATTATTGGCGAATAACCTTCCTTTAGAAACCAATTCAGCGGGAATTACGATTTCACTTAGTTTTTTAACGTGACTTTTATCATGTTCAATCTTCCCTGTTCCGAGCCACTCTTTTAATTTTTCAATAAAAAATGAATCAGTAAAATCCTTGCTCCATAGGCAACTATGTTCAATCCCGGCCTTAGTCAAAGATCCTTTTAAATTAAGTGCTCCTACTAGTCCACTAGACTTCCCATCCCAGTTTGCTAATACTAAAATTGGGGCATTATGGCTATATAGACCTGGTAACACATGATGAGTATATTGCCAAACACTTTCTGCAACAATGATGGGAGTTGTTGGGTCTAGGGTCTTAAAAACCTTCATACCCATCCTCTGAGAATCAATAAATCCATGCTGCATTTCTTTATTATAAGGGTGTCCCCTTTCGACTTCCCATCCCAATTCTTTCAATGTACTTGAAAGAAGCTCTTCCATTTTACTCTGGAATGTCCAACCAACTTGGTTAGCAGATATCCTTAGATCACCACTTGCCACCACATATACTCTATTTGCTGACTTCATGTATTTTATTTTGAGTTCACTAAATATTATATACAAAGGTCAATAAATGGTCTAGACTGATCTTGGTTATTCTTATCTAAAAATTATACTATATTAGCATTTATCATAATTCGTTTATTTACGAATTACACAATACTTACAATAACATTGTTGTTGATTACACAATAATAACGACCATAAATTATCACAAATTCAAAACAACTCTCTAAACCCATAAAAACTTAAAATGAAACCTCATTTTCACAAAATCCCAATAACTAATTCTAACTCTTTCAGTATTCGACATGATATCAAACCTAATTTTGGAACACTTTGGCATTATCACCCAGAATTAGAGCTGCACTATATTGTTAAAGGCGAAGGGATACAGTATATAGGTGATAATATCAGTTCATTTTCAAGTGGCGACATGATTTTTCTCGGCCAAAACCTTCCCCATACTTGGAGATGTCATGAGGACTATTTTGTTACAGGTTCCGGAAAAAATATTGAAGCTTATATTCTTCAATTTCATCCGGATTGTTTTGGAAAGGATTTTTTTCAATTGCCAGAGACTTATACTATTCCTAAATTATTTGAAAAGGCTAAACATGGATTAAATATAACAGGAGAGACAAAAAGAAAATTGGAAAGGTATATGCAACTTGCTGTTAAGGCTGAAAATCTGGATAGATTGATACATCTATTACAAATAATAAAAACGTTGAGTGAAACCAATGAATATAATACCATTGCTCCAGGCTATGCTTTTAGTCACCTATCAAATCTCTCTGAAATGGCTCGCTTGGAAAAGATATATACCTATGTAATGGCACATTATAAAGAAGAAATTTCGCTTGATCAAATAGCCTCTATTGCTCATTTAAGCAAGACTTCATTCTGTAGGTATTTTAAAACAATGACCAACAAAACATTCTATGATTTCCTTATAGAAATAAGAGTTTCTAACTCTTGTAAATTACTTATTGATGATAGATTTCCGATAGAAATAATCTGTTATGAATGTGGGTTCAACAATGTTTCTAATTTCTACAGGCATTTTAAAAAAGTCACAAAACTTACTCCAAATCAATATAAAAACAAGTACTTGGCACGGAAGTAATAGGAGATATATGCATACTTTCAATAGCGTCCTAAATAAAAAATGAGAGGCTCTGTTTTTTGCCCAAAATAGTTATTTTGGGTTTGCACCAAAAAACACGAACCTCTCATGTGTAATATTACATTGTTTTTGCAGATTATTAAAAAGATAGACCGATCAATTTTCAAGAAGTTGGTCAAGGAAAAGGAAACCGATAAGGGCTGCAAGGGATTTGATAGCTGGACGCATCTTGTCTCGATGTTGTTCTGCCATTTTGCCAAGAGCACCTCGGTAAGGGACATTTCCAACGGGCTCCGGTCTGCTACCGGGAACCTTAACCATCTTGGTATTGCCAGAGCCCCCTCCAAATCAAGTATCAGCTATCAGAACAAACGAAGGGATTCGGACCTGTTCAGGGACCTTTACTATTCCCTGCTGGGAAGTTTAGGACAGCAGGCAGCTGTCAAGATGCACACCCTGCTGGAATATGACGGGAAACTCCCTGTTTACGTGAACATTACCGAAGGGAGTGTCGGCGACAATAAAGGAGCTTACGACATCCCCTTGGAAAAGGGGTCGGTGATCGTCGCCGACCGGTATTACAATGACTTCCCCATGCTCAACGCCTGGGACAGCAAAGGGGTGTTCTTCGTGATCAGGCACAAGGGAAACCTTGCTTTCAGCACCGTCGAAGAACGGGAGCTGCCCGAAACTACCGCCCAACATGTGCTCAAAGACGAAGAAATCGAACTGACCAACCCACAATCCAAAACCAAGTATAAGGGAAGGCTCAGAAGAGTGGCCGTGTGGGATGAGGAAAACCAGCAGACCATTAAACTGATCACCAACAACTTTACCTGGGCGGTCCAGACCATTGGAGACCTCTACAAATCAAGATGGGAGATTGAGTTGTTTTTTCGGGGCATCAAGCAGCTATTGCATATCAAAACTTTTATCGGAACCTCTAAAAATGCGGTAATGATCCAGATATGGACTGCTTTGATCACCATCCTACTGATCAAAGTCATGAAGGCAACAGCTAAATCCGGCTGGCACCTGTCCAATCTGGTCGCCTTTATCCGGCTCAATATCTTTGTTAAAATCGAACTGCAAAAATGGCTCGACAACCCTTTTACGGAGCCCGAAAAACCACCCCAGAATATAGTACAGGGGGATCTGTTTGCTAAAACTCCTTAATTAGCCCCCAATTTCCTTTCAAATACAGATTAAAGGCCAAATCAAAATTATTTAGGACAGCATTGTTCTAGTATCTCCTTATTAATCAGTTGTTCTACGCTTGTTTTTTTGAATCTTGGAATGAGCCTTTTATCCCCATCAAATAAAACCAATGCATGAGCAAAAAAAGGCTGCCACTTGGCAGCCTTTTTTTGCGTCAATTTATGTGTGCGTAGCACTGCTACGGTATACCCTGTCCACCCACCGGATAGAACCAAAAGCTAAAGCAAAGTGGCTGATTTGTCAGGGAGGAGGCGTTGAACCAAACTTTCAGCCTGCATGAGGGCAATGCTTTTGGACACTTTCCCTATTGTGTCCTCTGTGCCTAATGTGGTTATCAAATAAGTTAGGCATTTCACGTTACTTTTTTCGATGTCGTGGAATTCGGGTTTAATATCATCAGAGATCAATCCTCCCAATATACCCTCGACTTATATATTTTCACGCTTTCATCCGTCAGTGTATCAGCGGGGTTGGTAAAATAAACATGATGGGTCCACCAACTTATTTCCCCCTTGGTATAGACCAGTTCTTTGGTCCTCGAATGGTAATTGATGGATTTCACATGGCCTACATTCTCCAGTTGGTCGAATGGTGCAAATTCGTTGGTTTGTAAGTTAAATTCCCAAACACTATTGGTAGTTGAAAAAAGCAGCATTTGGTCATTTGTCAAATAGAGATCATGTCCGCTTTCATCAGGTATTTCCCAAGAGGCTATCATTTCCAGTTTCGGGGAGGTACTATCCCACTCTTTCAGCTTGTATTCCCGGAGCTCATCGTACCCCAAGGCAAATAAACTTTCCCGATTCTCTACCCATACCACTCCATGTCCAGAATATAAACTATCGGAATAGAGTACCTTATTTGGCTCCAGCGCATCAAATAATTGGATGGCATTGCCACCGTTGGCGGTGGACAAGGCCACTGCTATCCTTCCTTCAGGCAGGTATTCGGCAGAATGGGCATTGGGCACATGCGCATAAAACAAGGTATTGCCAGTTGACCTTTCTACTAAGGCTGCCCCACCACCTGATGAAGTGATCAATAGCCGATTGTCTCCCACAGGTTTGCACTCATCGTTGGTTTTAAAATAACCGACATACCCCGAAGGCATGTCCTTGGAATTGGCGGCACTCCACTCCCATTCTTTTTGATAACCTCCGTCAGTCCGACTGAATATAAGGACTTTGTCATCCCCACAAACAACTACCTCTCTTACGGAAGAATCTGGACGGATGCTGTTATGTTCGTTGTCAGCTCTACTTACACAGGCAGCAACCAATGTAGAGGCCAAAAATACTAAAATCAATAAGTTCGTTTTCATATATCCATTAGTTAAACCCGGATTATGCGTTAGGAATCGTAGTGAGAGCTGAAATTGCAAGAAAATCAGTTAGTTTGGAGGCATTAGCGTAGCACCGCTACGGTAATGCCGAAAACTAAAGTGAAACGACTGATTTTGAAGCAGTTTCAGGTCGCAACACCTGTGCGCCGTGGCGTAGATAGGCTAATGCATATTCCGGGTTAAATCCTACCATCCAGGATTTTGTTCCAGTTCTGGGTTAAGGGTCAGTTCTTCTGTGGGAATTGGTTTTAGGTACTCGTGATCTTCAAACACGGGGAGAGCGGCGTTATAAGGAACTATACGACCTTGATTATCTTCACTTAGCCCATGGATTTCAGACATTCTGAAATACTGCACCCCTTCGACCTGGTCGGCAGGTGGAGTCTCATCATATTCCAGTACATAGAGATTGGGATTATCATCACCATTTAGATCAATATACTCATGGAGCCCCTTCACATATATACCTTCGTATTCTTTCCTAAACAAATGTCCTTCCTTCCAACGCTTTAAGTCATCAGTCCGAAACCCTTCGAAGGCCAGCTCAACCCTTCTTTCCCTTCTTATTTCCAAAACCAAGGGATCAGAAGTATGGTCGTATATCCCATCCAAAAAACCGTCCACCTGTACGGGTAGGCTCAAGTGTGGTATCCCTACCCTGTCCCTGATAAGGTTTATGGTCTGGTCTACGCCCTCTTGACCGAGCTCTCCAAGTTCCGCTTTGGCCTCGGCATAGTTGAGCAATACCTCTGCATACCTGAAAATAATCACATCACGATAGCCACCACCCTGGTCTTCAATGGGAGGCCCTACTCTCTTATGGATCATATATCCTGTTACATTTTGGGAAAAGTCAGCAACCGCTTCCTCTTCCGTACCTACCCGCACATACCCCGGAGAAACCAACGTTTGGGAAAGTCTGGGATCGCGGTTCTGGAATTCGTTGAAATAGGACATCGTATCCCGCTTTTGGGCTTGGGGATAGGCCTGTTGGAAAGTCCTTCCATCCTTCATCAAGTAGGTGCCTACCAAGTCACGTGTGGCCCCAAAATTCCCGTTTGAAGTGGAAGTGAAAAGCGGAGTGTAATAAAAAGTCTGGGTGTCCGATGAACGTGCCAAAATCACCTCATCGGTATAGGCATCTTTTGGCTGAAAGAGCTCAAAATAATCAGTGTCGGTATTTCCTGTTTGGAATAAGGAATAGGTAGCTGCATCCATGATGGACTTGCTGGCCTCAGCGGCTTCTTCCAGAAATGGATCGCTCTCCGAAAGGGCCGCTTCTGTATGGTACTTTCTCCAGGTCCCCTCATAGAGGCATACCCGGGATTTTAGCGCCAAGGCAGTCCATTTGGATATACGGTTTTTATAGGTTTCTTCTGGAAGGTGTGCTATGGCATAATCCAGGTCTTTCCTCACCGAATCCATTACCAATATTCTTGAATCCCTCGGCTTGTACAAGTCTTCATCATTGGTGTCCAACACCTTTCCATACCATGGCACATCACCAAACTGCCTGACCTTGTCATAGTAGAACCAAGCCCTGAAAAATTTGGCCAGTGCAAGGCTCCTGTTTTTCACATTCCCATCAAGATCAGCACGACTCACATTTTCAATAAAATAGTTGATATCTCGAAGCTGTCCCCAGCTCCATCCTCCGCTACCAAGCGAGGTGGGAATAGAGTAAATCCCTCTTCTTATGGCAGGAGGGTTGCCGATGTGTTCACTGTTGTCACTGGAAAAGTCCTCGGTAATCAGGTCTCGGTCGATGTAACTGTAGAACCCATTGGAATACGTTTCCACGCTGCTTTCGTTGTTCCAGAAATCCTCAGTTTCTCCCAGTTCGGTACCGGGCGTCTGCTCAAGGAAATCATTGTTACATCCCATTAAACTAACTACTACTCCTACTAGCAATACTATATTTTTCATCTTTTTCTACGGTTTTGTTGTTAGAGTTTTACCTGAAGGCCAAATGAGAATACCCTTTGGATGGGGTAAGCGGTTCCTAGACCTACCCTGCTTTCATTGGCATCAGGATCTTTGGACAATCCTTCCGGGTCCAAACTGAAGTGCAGGCCTGTCGTTTCCCAAAGGTTCTGACCTGAAAAGTACAGCCTGATATTACTGATCTTGATTCTTTCGGTCAGCGAGGAAGGAATGGTATAGCCCACCGTCAGGTTTTTGAGTCTAAGGAAGGACGCATCCTGAAGGTACTTGGTCTGGGGTACGCCAAGGTCATTATTTCCCAAGGCCAGGTATCCTTGTGGTCTGGGAAAATAGGCATCTGGATTATCCGGTGTCCAGCGCTCTTCCACAGTATGCTGTAGCATCACTTGGTACTTTCTGTTGTATGGTCCCCAGAAATTCACTGCTTCTGCCCCTGGATAGATGTCTCTTTTGCCTACACCACGGAAAAACACGTTTAGGTCAACACCTTTCCAGGCACCATTAAGAGTGATCCCATATTGATACCTAGGGGTGGTATTGCCGATTTTTTTATAATCCCCCGGATTGTCCAAGGTGCGTTCTCCAAAGTTGATCACTCCATCGCCGTTTACGTCCTGAAATTTGATCGTTCCGGCAGCAGCGTAGGCTTTGTAGGAATTGGTCTCTAGCAGTGCACCGTTCTGGGCTTCTTCATCTGTCTGAAAATACCCTTCAGTGGTCAAGCCCCAAATTTCCCCCAATTGCTGACCCGGATAATAGTCAGCCAAGTAATTGGTCGGGTTATAATAGTCGGTGATTTCGGAATGATAGTCCGATATATTAAATCTTACGCCATAGCTGAAGGGGCTCTTACCCACTTTCTTCGTGTCATTCCACCCAAGATTCAGCTCCCATCCTTGGGTCTTGAGCGATGCAATATTTTCCTTGGGAACGGTAGCTCCAAACACGGAAGGAAGAGACCTGAAATTGGCCAGCATATTATCGGTATTACGCTGGTAAATGTCCAAGGTGGTCGTAAGCCTATTCCTAAAGAAAGTGGCGTCCAGACCAAAATTCATCGTTTCAACGGTTTCCCAAGTAAAATTGGCCGATTTTGGATTTGGGGACGAGGTATAGTTGACCCGCTCTCCCTCCAGCGTATAAGCTGATTGGCTTACGCCCATGATGGGTATATAGTCATAGGAGCCAATATTGGCATTCCCTATGGAGCCATAGGAAACCCTTAACTTAAGGTTATTGACCGTGGAGCGAATATTGTCAAAGAACGATTCCTCTGAGATCCGCCAAGCACCAGAACCTGCAATAAATGCATGTCCCCTGTTTTCTTTGGCGAATTTTGAAGAAAGAAAGTAGCTACCGTTTATTTCCAATAAGTACTTTCCGTCCCAGTTATAGTTTATCCTTGTAAACACACTACGGCTGGAGTTCTTGTCATCGTCATCGCTGACGTTGGCCACACCAGACGCCAGGTTTAATGAGTGCTGGGGAACCTGAAGGGGATACTCCCGGTCGGCGTAGGAATAGAGATAGTTATAGCTTTCTTGGTTGTACCCAGCCATTACCGTCAGGTTATGGAGGCCAAAGGAAGTGTCATAGGTTCCATAGGCATTGATGTTGTTGCGAATGGTCCTCCATCTGCTCCGATAGATCTTGGATGGCCCAGCATCAGCATAATAGTCAAGCACAATATTTCTATTGTTAAATGAATTGGAAAGGTATGGGCCTGTATTGTCCCACCAGCGTAATTTTTCCGTGTTGGTAAATTGATAGGTGCCATCGACATGTAGTTTTAACTTACCGCTAAGAATTTTCCAGTCTACTCCGATGGTTGACTTGGTGTCGTGCATGGTCTGTTCGATGCCAGATTGGTTTTCTACAAACTCCCTATAAAAGCCGATATCGGTTGGGATCATTTCTCCATCGATTTCCACATATTCAGGCATCATAGGGTTGGAGTTTTCTATGAAGCGCCAAACATTGGACGTAAACCCGTAAAGGTATTGGTTGGGGTGTTCTTCATCCCTTTTTACCAAACTTGTACTGTTAAACACCGAAAGGTTTTCGGTTACATTATAAGTAATATTCGATCTAAGGGTATAACGGTTGATCTTTTCCGGCTTGAAGCTGAGTGCTCCTTCTTCATGGTTAAAGTCTCCCGAAAGGTAATATTGGAACTTCTTGTCCTTGCCGCCCACACTGAAGCGGTGGTTTTGCTTTGGTGTAAGGTCCCTAAACCACAGGTCATAATAATTGTACACCTGTCCTCCCAAAAGTAAGTTGGGCCTGCCGCCTATGTTTTCTACTGTAGCATGGGGAAGGGATGGGTCAGCGGCCACTTGCTCGGGATAGGCTATTTGGGCATCGGTAAAATAATTATGGCCAATATTGGCATTGAATTCATTTTCATTGATACTAAGGTAGTCCAAAGGGTTATCGTACAATTCAGGAACCCTTGTCGGTTTGCTAAAACCGAAGTAATTGTCATACCTCACGGACATCGCCTCATTCCCCCTTTTGGTGGTCACTAGGATCACACCAAAAGAAGCACGTGCTCCATAGATGGCCGTAGAAGCTGCATCTTTGAGTACGGAAATTTCTTCAATATCATGGGGAGAGATATTGTTGAGATCGTTCGTCGTCTGTGGTACTCCGTCGATTACGATAAGTGGCCCACCACCATTGATAGAAGTACTTCCTCGGATATTGAAGCCCGCTGCCCTTCCCGGTTTGCCATCGGCAATGTCGACATACACGCCGGGCAATTGTCCCAACAAGGCTTCCCCTATGGTATTGACCTGGAGTGCGGAAAGTGACTTACCTCCGATATTGTCCACGGCACCGCTAAGGTTGACTTTTTTCTGTTCTCCATAACCCACGACCACTACCTCTTCCAAAACCCCTTCTTTTTGGGAAAGCGATATCGTAAACTGGTTCTGGTTGCCAATCTCGATGGTTTTTGACTCATAGCCCAAAAATGAAACGCGGAGACGTTTTGCCTCTCCGTCCACGGTCAACTCAAAGCTTCCGTCCAGGTCGGTGACAGTCCCTCTTGAGCCTCCTTCTACAATGATAGTCCCACCCACAATGGGCTCGTCAGTTTCCGCATCGATGACTTTTCCCTTCAGGGTGCGGTCTTCTTCTACGGATACTTTGCTTGCTCCCTTAGTATTTACAGCGGTGACAAAAATACTATTGTCTATTCTTCTGAACTGAAAATCGCATTGTTCCGTGATTTTCTTCAGGACGGTTCTTAGGTCGGTATCTAGCTTCAGGGTGATTTCTTGTTGGCTTTGAATGACCTTTTGGTTGTAGGCAAACCTAAAGTCCGTTTGGTGTTCAAGTCCAGTTAAAATCTCTACTAGGGAAGCCTTATGGGCATCTACACTTACATGGTAATCGGCTAGTCCCTGACTATTAGAAGTATTGGCCAACAGGGCCTGCAAGCAGACCACTTGAATCAAAAATACCCTAAAAGTGTGTTTGGTTAGAATCACAATTCGTTTACGTAAATTAATTTTCATAATTTTAGGTGTTTATTTCAATAAAATGACGGGGAATAACTTCCCGGTTGTTGGCTGGATTGTTGCCGCAATCCAGCCTTTTTTTTAAGTCAATCTAGTTTTACATAAGCATTTGGTTAGTTTTTACATCCTTGGTAATCAATAATAATACTTCCGTCCTTTTGGATCCTGTAATCAAAATCCACCAATAATTGGAGTTGGCTGAGTAAGTGCTCAATACCGTTGTTTTTACAAGTAGCTCTGATCTGGCAATGGTCATTTTGAAAATTTTCCAATATTATCTCTGTGTGATAATATTGTCTCAATAGCCCTATCGCCTCTTTAAATGATACTTTATCAAATTCTATATATTCTTTTTTCCAATTAAGGACCTGCCCAGCATCTGCCCATTGTTTATTTAATGCGCCGGACGATCGGTGAAAAACAACTGCTTCATCGGGCAACAGGATTGCCTTCTTTTCAGGCTTCGCTGTTTGACTGACCTGAACTTTGCCTGAAACGACCGTGACCATTTCAGTTTGGGATTCATGTGCATTGATGTTAAAGCTGGTCCCCAGCACCTTGGTACTCAAAGAGGATGTTTCCACTATAAAAGGCTTTTGAACGTCCCTTGTTACCTCAAAAAAAGCTTCGCCTTCCAACTTCACCTTACGTTGCTCTCCATTAAATTGCTCAGGAAACGTAATGGCTGAACCTACATTCAAATGGACATTCGTGCCATCGCTAAGGGTGATCGTCGCACGCTGGCTGGCTGTCGTGCGCTTAGTGATCAGTTCGGCTTTAGGAAGTAAGGTGAGGTACTTTCCTGCCAAAAAACCTCCCAGAATAATCAAAGCTAGTACCGCCGCTACTTTGACAAGGGGCTTTAACTTAATAACAGCTGTATTTCTTTTGCCCACAGTCATTTTGGAAGCCAGGTTATTCTCTAATCTTCCCTTGACATCATCCTCAAGACGGTCATTCCATTGTAGGGGCTTTTGGCTGAAGTATATCTTTTTGTAGGCTTGGCGAATGGCCTCTTCCTCCTCTGGAGTAGTTTTTCCCTTGGCCTGTAGTTCAAGTAGTCTCTCAAATTCTCTTTTATTCATGCTGGCTCGTTTTTACACTTCTTTAGTAGCATGAAGTGGCTTAACTACCTGCTCGAATTTGAGGATTTAACAGTTTGGTAATTTGGGGGAGTTATAGGTAAAATACCGTTAATACAAGCACATAATAATGTTGCAAATTAGCTTTAAGGATTTTTTTGGCTTTGTGAAGGTGTCCTTCAACAGTCCGGGGGGATATGTTGAGATTGGAAGCGATTTCCTTAGAAGTATAGCCTTCCTCCTTTTGTAGGTAATAGACCTCCTTACATTTTGGCGGAAGCTTGTCTATGCTGTTTTCTACATACCTGTTCATCTCTTCCAATTCCAGCGGATCGTAAGTCGGCACCTGCACTTCGTATATGCCATCTATGGTTTCCCAGTCCAACTCCCACTTTTTGTTTCTGATCACTGATGACACCTGGTATTTTACTGCAGAATACAGGTAGCTTTTTATATGTGTGACGTCCTTTTCGGGGGCCTTCTCCCATAGGGAAAGAAAAATTTCCTGGACTATATCTTCTGACTGCTCGACATTCTGGAGCATGCGAAAAGTGAACCCAAACATCTTCTTCCAATAACGGTCAAACAGTTCTTGGAAGGCGGAATGGTCTGATTCTTTTATTCTTTCATAGAGTTTTTGATCAGTTACTTCCTTCATTGATGTGGGTTTTAGCATTCCAAATCAAAAGGAAATCCCTTTAAATAGCACTTTTATCCTGTTAAGCAATGTTTAAGTTTTTGGCCGACGCCGGGACTTTCCCAGTGGTGGGGTTTTACTATGCTGATTAGTGCTTGGGGTAAACATTGCTTCATTTAGAAAATAGAACGACGGGCAGGCTATATGCAACCCGAAATATGCATTAGCCTGACGGTTATGGAACGCTAGACAGGTTCACTATCCGCCGCGGCGGATACCTCAATCTCCAAACAACCTGATTGTTTTATTTGATATAGTTTACTCACTTTATCCAAATCAGTCGTTTTATTGATCTCATAAAAGTAACCAAGCTGCCATTGTTGCGTTCTTTTTGCTTGGCTGTTTTGAACTTCATCCCATATTGGATAAACTCTAAAACCTCTTTTTCCGGCTTTACTCTTTGATATAATATAGCCCTTCTTAATTAATTCAGATTTAGGAAACACAAATTGTCCAAAACGCTCGCCTGCCTTTACATTGATTACGTAAAAATCAAACTGATCATTTTCGGAAAAAGGCTCCGTAAAGCCGTTTTGGTTCCTTTTCCAAAACGTCACAAATTGTCCTGCTTTCTTAGGCGTTATTTTAGAGCTTCTGGATATAATCTTCTTTCCATTGAGCTCAAACTGACAAGCATCATATGCTGATCCTTCAAGCTCACTATTCAAATGTGAAATATCAAAAGATAACTTATCGTAGATAGCATTATTAACGTCAAGTAGATGTTGGTTAAAAGCATCAATTCCAGCCATTTGTATTTTGTTTTTTTGATTATACGCTTTCTGGCCAGTAGTTTTTATTTCTCGCCGAACGCACAGAAAACCTAGAATGAAACAACGCTTTTCTGAGATTTCCGTGGTTTCTGTAAGGACATATTTTATATCCCTGTGATTACTGGTATCATGGCGGATATACATATTATTTTTCGCTGCCATATTAGTTTTCAGGACAATCTCGCATAATTCACCGATTGATTTGTGTAAAAATAGTAGCGCTGCTTCATTCTAGGAATTTAAAGCTGGTCACCTTTCGCAAATCATCACCGTACCACCTATTATTTCATCCATGCTTATACTATTCCCTCTTTTACTCACTTAAATATTCCCCCTTTCTTTTTCTCTAACCCATTCAATATAATCGGTTTGAGATATTTTGTTAATTCCCAATTGCCTCATCATGATGACCACTTGTCCCCGATGAAAACTTCCGTGATTGAATACTGTTTGAATTATTTCTCTTGTCGGTATTGAAAACCTTTCTCCTTTGTGTTCAAACTGAATGGTTTTTTCTAAATCCGCGTTATAGGTAAAATCCTTGAAGTCCCCAGAGGTTTTTTGCCATCCTTTAAATAGTTCTTCGTTTGTACCTGAGAACTCGGTCACTTTTTTGACGTCCCATCCATTTCCTTTTAGCCGGGAAAGCCACCCTGATTCGGCATACCAAATGTGCAAAATAGTTTTTTGAATTGTAGGGTAACTTCCAATTAGTTCTTCAGTGAGTAATTGCTCGTCCTGCTCGGATAAATTACTTATCAACCTATTATTTGCCCAAATATTATATAAGGCATAATCTACGTATCTTTGGATCATATCAAATGGTTCTTCTCTCACTTTATAAATCTGTTTTTGTACTTATTTATCTTTTGGTGTGGCATACCGGTCAGAGTATTGTTTTGGAGGCTTTTCAAAACAGTTCACTGTTCTACCAAAACTAACTTGCCTAATGGCAAAAACATTGAATAGAACGCTCCACTCACCCTAAGCTATATTTTTTGTTTTGATTATACGCTTTCATGCCAGTAGTTTTTATTTCTCGCCGAACGCACAGAAAACCCAGAATGAAACAACGCTTTCTCAGATTTCGGTGGTTTCTGTAAGGACCTATTTCATATCTCTGTGATTACTGGTATCATTGCGGATATACATATTTTTGTTAATGAATACAAACAAAAGAGGCTGGAACTTCCCTAATTAGCCTGACGATGAATATAAACACTTAAAGCTATAAAAAAGCCAGACCCAATCAGTTTGTACTTTGCCACTTTCTTCCTATTGGTAAAAATTAACCCCATCCCTACCCAATTTTAGAGACATGTACTCCTTAACAAACCCTATATGGATGAACCCACAATTATAGGCTAAATAAACACAAAATTAATACCGGATGATTTTGTCCTTTATTATTTGGTAGTTACTTTTGGGTAAGCAAATTTTAATTATGTTTTCAAAAGCTTGTGAATATGCCATAAGGGCGGTGATATACTTGGCCCAAATTTCTACGAAAGGTAAGCGTTCGTCACTGGTGGATATTGCTGAAGAAATCGGATCCCCAAACGCATTTACAGCAAAAATCCTACAACAACTTACCAAAAACAATTATATAGTTTCGATAAAAGGCCCTAACGGAGGTTTTTACATCACAGATGAGCGATTACAGACCCTTAAACTCGCAGATATCGTTCGCTTGATGGATGGTGATAAACTCTTTACTGGCTGTGCCCTAGGATTGCCCGAATGCAATAGCCAAAAGCCTTGTCCATTGCACCATGAATTCCTAAAAATAAGAAACGAAATACAATACCTTTTAGAAAACAGCCACTTGGAAGAGATCAGTGATCAACTAACTAGTGGGATGACCTTCCTTAAACGATAAAAAAAATTTAGACAAATAGAGGATAAAAGGGTCTTCTATTCCATTAATAAACAACTTGCCTTATGACCAACCAAAAAACAATTGACATTGTAAAATCTACTGCGCCAGTACTAAAGTCACATGGAGAACAGATCACCAGGGTGTTCTATGAAGAGTTATTCAAGCACCATCCTGAACTGAAAAATATGTTCAACATGACCCACCAAGCCACTGGAAACCAACCAAAGGTATTGGCCATGACCATTATAAAATATGCCGAACATATTGACCAGTTGGACATGCTCACGGATACGGTCAATGTCATTGTCCAAAAACACAGCTCTTTGGACGTGAGACCTGAAATGTACCCCATAGTAGGCAAATATTTATTGGAGGCCATTAAAACCGTCTTAGGTGATATGGCTACGGCAGAAATACTTGGAGCATGGGAAGAAGCTTATCAGCTATTGGCACAGCTATTTATAGGAAAAGAAGAAAAGGTATATCAAGACAATGAACATAAGCCAGGTGGCTTTCGGGGCTTTGCTGATTTCCAACTCATCAATAAGGTCAAGGAAAGTGAGACCATCACCTCCCTATATTTCAAACCTGCAAATGACACCCCTATTCCTTCCCACCTTCCAGGTCAATATGTAGCGATCAGTCTTGATATTCCGGGCGAAGACCATATTCACACCAGGAACTATAGTCTTTCGGACATCTCCAATGGAGAACACCTTAGGCTAAGTGTAAAACGTGAATCTTGCTCCCCAGCTGGTAAGGTTTCTAATTATTTGCATGACAACCTCAAGGTAGGCGACAAGGTGAAAATGGGCATGCCTTCAGGGGACTTTGTCCTCCAAAAAAGTGAACATCCCGTGCTATTGATTGCTGGAGGAGTAGGTATTACCCCTTTACTTCCCATGTATAAATCCCTATTGGGCACTGGAAGGAAAACAGTTTTGATACAGTGCACTCCAAACTCCACTACACTTCCATTCCAACATGAAATAAAGGCCTTAGATGACCCTAATCATCAGCATGTAATTGGTTTTTCCAACCCTTTGTCTTCCGATATTATTGATGGCACCAACGTTTTCGAAGGTTTCTTGACCAGATCTATTATAGCCGAGTATATCCCCTCTGCTGAGTCGGAAGTCTATTATTGCGGGCCAAAAAAATTCATGCAGCTGGTCACGCAGCTATTGGACGATATCGGGGTGCCAGAAAAAAGCAGGTTCTTTGAATTCTTTGGCCCTGCTGATGAACTCCGTACCGAGGAGCATGCCCAATGACATGACTACCAAACCTGAAAACTTACCCATGTAGAGGCCTGACGCATAAAAGACCTTAAGTCAGTAATCATTTTTGGTGCAGGTTGACACCTGCACCTTCTAAATGCCCCTCCGCCAAAGACGGATGAGGCAGGATGCTCAGTTGCTAACGCCTATTCAGGGTTTAACCTCAACCAAGCCAACCACTATACATGAGCAGATAGCTGCGACGGCTTGTTTGATCCAAATCAACTAATTATTCTTTCAGCCTATCCCGCCATTCGGCAAGCTAGTGTCAAGACAAACCTAAACCTACGTGTAATCCGGTGTGTCTTTTGGCCTATCTCTACGTTGCAAAAAGACTTCCTTAACTACGGATAGGGGCGTTTTTTGCGCCTTGATCTCGTCCAAAATCCACTACCGCCTTACCCGTCATTTAACCCGGAATATGCATTAGCCTATCTACGCCACGGCGCACAGGTGTTGCGACCTTAAACTGCTTCAAAATCAGCCGTTTCACTTTAGTTTTCGGCATAACCGTAGCGGTGCTACGCTAATGCCTCCAAACTAACTGATTTTCTTGCAATTTCAGCTCTCACTACGATTCCTAACGCATAATCCGGATTTAAGCGTTGACTTGACCCTAGGCTACTGCGGTTTCCAATGTACAAATCGGGGCAAAGTGCCAGCGGCACGATAAATTTTGTAACCTGCGGATTCATCCGCAGGAACTTAAGCTCTCCTCAACCTCCTGAAAGAGTGCCAGCGGCACGGATGATAGCTATGCCTACATGAAAATTGTTTCCCTTCAAAACACTAAACGCATTTCCCCTGGTACTTAACCTCCCATGTGTGTTACAATTTACGGTCTACGGTGCAGGTGATTACCTGCACCTTCTAAATTCCCCTCTTCCAAAAGCGGGTTAATTCCAGTTTCATTGCCGTTTAGTTACTATTATCCATTTAGAGCCAAAAAACAGCTTCCAGCCAAACCTAATTCACTAAATTCCGTGTACTTCATGAATGCCTATTATTTTTGTCAAACCCGATCTATGCATTGTGAATTGTTATAGTTTATCCCAAAGGATGTAGGGAAGACTTGAAAATTCAAGGAAACCGGGCTATTTCCGATGGGTTTCATGACATTATACCTGTGTGATCTGGCCTGGGTAGCCTAATGCATATGATGCGTTCAAGCAATTCCACTTCCTCTCTAGTAAAAACGCAGTGCCTTAATTTCCAATACCTTCATTCTTATAGCCTGTTATATTTTGATTGCACAATTAAAACTACCACCATGAAAACTGCCTATATTTTATTCGTTCTATTATCCTTTGCTCGCATTTTTTCCGCAAATGCCCAAAGCGAAAACCTTAAGTGGCTGGATATTGAACTCTCCAACTATCAGTACCCTTATGAAGTCCATACCATCGATCTGAACGTGCAGGATCAACATCTCCACATGGCCTACATGGATATAATACCCAGTAACCATAATGGCAAAAACATCCTCCTTCTCCATGGAAAAAATTTTAATGGTGCCTATTGGGAGACCACCATTGAGGCACTGACCCAGAAAGGATTTAGGGTCATTGTCCCGGATCAGATCGGCTTTGGCAAAAGCTCCAAACCAAGCCATTTTCATTATACCTTCCAGCAATTGGCCCAAAATACCAAAGCAGTACTCGACAAAATTGGTGTAGATCAAACTGCTGTACTCGGCCATTCCATGGGCGGTATGTTGGCGACCCGATTTGCACTGATGTATCCCGAAATCACCGAAAAGCTGATCTTGGAAAACCCCATCGGACTAGAGGACTGGAAGCTAAAAGTCCCTTACAAACCTGTGGAATGGTGGTACCAAAATGAACTGAAGAAAGACTACGATGCCATCAAAAATTACCAGATGGAAAGCTACTATGACAATAAATGGAAGCCTGAGTACGATGAATGGGTGAATTTACTCGCCGGGTGGACCTTTAACTCCGACTATGAAACCATCGCTTGGAATGCAGCACTCACCTACGACATGATCTTTACCCAGCCTGTGGTATATGAATTTAAAAATATCACCACCCCCACACTACTGATCATCGGTACCCGTGACAGAACTGCCTTGGGAAAACCCTTGGTCTCAGAAGAAGTCAGGGCGACAATGGGACTTTATGAAGAGCTAGGCAAAAAAACACAAAGCCGCATTCCCGATGCACAATTGGTGGAAATAAAAGACACCGGACACCTTCCCCATATTGAGCGTTTTGAACAGTTCATTACTCCCTTGATTACCTTTTTGAAACCTATAGATAATACCAATCCACTAAGATAGTTATATCATTTCTTCATTGGAAAATAACTGATACAAGTCTCATTAATTGATATATTTACTTAAAATTAGTATATTTTACTTGTGAATTTTCCTACTTATTTAAATAAACATTTCCATTCATGAGCAATCCTTCCCCTTCCACCGCTTTATTGGTAATGGACATGCAATCGGTGATCCTTAATTTTTTACCTAAGCATGAAACCACCTTACAGAATGTGGCAAAGTGCCTCAAAAAAGCACGAAAAGATAAAATCCAGGTGATTTATGTCCGTTTGGGGTTTAGGGATGGTTTTCCAGAAATCAGTCCAAAAAACAAATCCTTTTCAAGTTTCAGAAAGTATCTTTCGACTTTATCCCCTGAAGAGATCAATCAAATCCATCCGTCCATAATTCCATTTCCAGGAGAAATTGTGGTGACCAAAAAAAGGATCAGCGCATTTTCAGGAAGTGATTTAGAGATGATACTAAGGTCCTTAAACATCGATCACTTGGTACTGACAGGTGTGGCCACCAGTGGTGTAGTGCTTTGTACATTTTTAGAAGCCATGGATAAAGACTTTCAGCTCACTGTCGTTTCTGATGCCTGCCAAGATAAAGACGACACGTTACATCAAATGGTAGTCACCAAGTTGTTTTCAGGAAGAGGTGAAGTGGTTTCCGCCAAAGAGTGGGTAGAATAATGCATGGGAAGAATCCAGAATACTTTTAGAGCACTCCAATCTTCCAATTACAAGATTTTTATTGCCGGCCAAGCCATTTCACGCATTGGGACATGGATGGAAAGGACGGCTGTAAGCTGGGTGGTCTACGAAATGACCAACTCCACCTTTATGCTGGGCCTTACGGCGTTCGTTTCGCAGTTTCCTTCCTTCCTGTTTTCCTTGTATGGAGGCATTTTGTCGGATAAGTATCCGAGGCACAAAATCGTCATGATCACTCAGGTTGCCTCCTTTTTGCAAGCGGCCATTTTGGCTTTTATCGTGCTAAGCGGAGATACCGCGATTTGGCATATCCTTACCCTTATTACCCTTTTGGGCATCATCAATGCCTTCGACATCCCTGCCCGACAATCGCTCGTACATCAGCTACTCTCCAATCCAGAGGACCTGTCAAACGCCGTAGCCCTCAATTCTTCTGTAGTAAATTTGGCAAGGCTGATAGGTCCTGCTATAGCCGGACTGGTGCTGAGCACCTTGGGCGCAGGTATCTGTTTTTCCCTTAATGCCCTGAGTTATTTGGCCGTGATCATTTCACTGCTGTTCCTTAAGCTCGCTCCCCAACCCAAAAAGGTAAAAAAGCAAAGCAACCTCTCCGAGATCAAGGAAACCTTTTCATACTTAAAGCATCACCCCATTCTCGCTCCTACGATGATCTACATTGCCATCATCAGCCTTTTGGTCATTCCTTATAATACGCTTTTGCCGGAATTTGCAAAAGAGGTATTTCAGGGAAATGCACAGACCTATGGTTTTATGGTCAGCAGCATTGGTTTAGGGGCATTTTTAGGAACCCTTTTTTTAGCGTCCTTGGCTCCAAAAACCAAAAAATCTCGGATTTTGATCATCAATGCGGCTATTCTGGGAAGTTCCTTGATTGTTTTTTCGATTACCGAACTGCTGCCTTTTGCCCTATTTCTGGCCGTCATCACCGGATTCACAGGACTGACCCAATCAACTATCTGCCTGACCATCGTCCAGACGGAAGCTGATGCAGAAAAAAGAGGCCAGCTTATCAGCCTGTACGCCATGGCCTTGTTTGGGATGATGCCTTTGGGAAGTTTATTGGTCGGATTGATCTCCAACCACATTGGGAGTTCGACCACATTGCTGATCCAAGGGTTGATTGCCATAGCCATTGCCATCTCCTTCTTTCAATTCCTGAGAAAGAAAAAGCTAAAATCAATGAAGAATACCTTACGCTAAAAGTATTGGACCGCAGGGCAAATCCATTTAAAAAAACACCAATACTTGCATTTATATCTGTCGTTCCTATGGAACTTACCCTTTTGTGTGTAACTATTTTTGGCTAATTTCTAGGATGAAACAATGCCGCCAGGGTAGGATTATCTGATTTTTTAAGGCTTTATAATTTTTTCTGGACGTTGACGAAGTCGGAGAAATTGATTTTTGCGTTGTGTGCCCAGTTTATTGCCCTGAATTGGTTGAGAATATCTCCCGTGGTTGCCCGAACTGATTTTTGGATTTTATACCATTTGGGTCTTGGAAGGATTTGTTGTTTGGCAAGTTTGTGAGGCCAGCATAAGCAATGAATAGGTTGCGGCCACGAAGGCGGGGGCCTTGATGCAGGCTTCTTCCGTTCTCACTTGGGCCTGACCACATCCCATGATGATTTTTTCATCTTTGAAATTGACTTCTTTCTCCCATCTCTAGAGATATGCCTGCAGCAGGGTCGCCAGGTCCATGTCCGGATCGGTGCAGATAATGTAAGCAGGATCCCTGTAGAGTAGCCTGGAGTTTTTTGTCTTTCTCGGATGATGACCAGCTTTAGATCTTTATTTCCCCTACTGTGACCTATGTGACTATGTTGTTACACATACATCATGCTCAAAAACTTAACAGTTATACGTGGTATTGAGTTAAAATCTCAATTTTACCTGGTTCCGCAGCACAGCTGTCGGAACAACCCTTGCCTTAGTGGCGTACTTTTTTTGGCCACGAAGTCGCGAAGTCACAAAGAGGGAGGAATAGTGATGTGTCGAGTACTTGGCCTATTGCTATCCAAAATACTTAGCGTCTTGGCGCCTTAGTGGCTTGTTATCGATCCAGCAATAACAATGTAGGTGCCGACAGGATGACTAGATGCATACACCCTACTGTGAACTATGTGTCTATGTTGTTACACATAATTCATACTCCAAATCTTAACAGTTATACGTGGTATCGAGTTAAAAACTCAATTTTACCTGGTTCCGCAGCACAGCTGTCGGAACAACCCTTGCCTTAGTGGCGTCCTATTGATCCAGCAATAACAATGTAGGTGCCGACAGGATGACTAGATGCATACACCCTACTGTGAACTATGTGTCTATGTTGTTACACATAATTCATGCTCCAAATCTTAACAGTTATACGTGGTATTGAGTTAAAATCTCAATTTTACCTGGTTCCGCAGCACAGCTGTCGGAACAACCCTTGCCTTAGTGGCGTCCTATTTATCCAGCAATAACAATGTAGGTGCCGACAGGATGACTAGATGCATACACCCTACTGTGAACTATGTGTCTATGTTGTTACACATAATTCATGCTCCAAAAAACAAGGTGTGAGCGTAGCACCGATAACACCAAAACGACTGATTTTAAAGCAATTTCAGGTCGCTATAGATACCAAACCTCATGAATGCGATTAAGGCTAATTGCACTTTTTGTTTACTTCCGAAATGTAATATTTGCTTCCCCTTTTTCAATCAACTGTAAGGCACTATTAAAGTCATCCTCCTCAAACAATTGAGAGGCATATTTTATATCTTCTATCAGTTTTTGCCTGGAGCCTTCCGCGTCAGCAATTTGCTCATACTCCCATGCTTTCTCCTCTGTAAAGTAGGAAAGCATATACTCAAAGCCTTTTTTAATGCTTCTCCCATCACTGGTCTGTGCATCCCAAAGGTCAACACCCACTTTTTTACCTAAGCGGGCAAGGGATAAGAAGCCATGTAGATTCATAACAGAATAGGAGAAAGATTTGGTTCTGGCCAATTCCAACGGTTGGCTGCCGTCTGGCTCAATTTGATCGTAAATCCTGCTTATGGTAATTGTAGAAAGGTATTTTTTCACCTCCTCGGTTTTTCCCAAATAGGTTAAGATACTCAATAATTGCAGGTCGTAGTACGTGGCATGATTGTTCTTTGTATGTGCCTCTCCCTTTCCATTTTCACTGTATTGGAGCCAACGAGCATATTCTGAAAGCCAAGCTTTTATAGACAGCTGTGTTGCTGGATCCAGCTGATTGCGCTCCCCCAACAACTCCAGGCATTTTACCACTTCCACAATATTCGCAAACTCAATGATGCCGAATTTTCTACCATCCGTTTTCCCTGGAATACTCTGGCTATAATCGAGATTAGGGTTCATCTTGGTTTCTTGGTCCAGGAACCAGGTTTTGATAAGTACCAGTGCCTTTTTTGCATAGACATCATTTTCCGAAAAATAGAAGGCATCTCTTAATATCGTTAGGGAGCGGACGAAATTTTGCCATTCCACATAGTCCGTAAAATCATTCCGTGTTTCAGGGTTTATTTCACCGTCTCTTCTGATGTACGGCAGACCATCTGACGTGCTTGGATTGGGCCACCAATATGGGCCAATAGTCATATAATCATGTTTATCACCACTTGGCGGCACCCCTGTTTTTTTCACCACCGAAAACCCCTTATGCTTGATAGCTGACTCCGCTTTTTCGATCAGGCGGTTATAATTGGACTTGGCTTTAGGGTCATTGTGCTCGATACGTTCCTTTGTTTTCTCATATTCGCTATATTCAATAAGCGTAATCTTATCAGACTGAACCATACGATCTTGACCAGCCACCATGCCTGTGGTGGCAATACATAGCAAAATCACTAAATAAAAAATCCCTGATAGTTTCATCATAATTTCAATTCAATTACACGCCTTTATTAATAAACTTCATTTGGGCTATTTTTTTCATGGGGCTACTATTTTTTTACTAAACTCCGGCGATGTTCTCATTTCATTACCTTTATCACTTCTTTGCTTCAGGTCAAACAAGCCCACCTTCTTGGCTGCCCACTTTTTAATTTCTTGAAACATGTATATCCGCAATTACAGAAATATTGAATAAGTTCTCACAAAAATCACGGAAAACTCAGAAAGGCCTTGCTCTATTCAGGGTGTTCTGTGCATTCTGTGAGAAATAAAACCTACTGGCAATAAAGCGTATAAGCAATCTTGAATTTTATGGCTTACCGAATATTTCCTAACCGGTCATGGAATTATCAAATTACTGTGCTATTTGGTCTCCCACTTCGAGTTGCTTTCCTTCCCCTACATATAGTTCTACCGCAGATCTGCCCTCATAGGATGTGATTCTAGCCACTGCAAATCGGCCCTCAAACCGAAGATCAATTGCTGGAAGTTCAAAAACCTGATTTTCATCGTCATGACAAATGATGTAATCCTCTATCTTGCGACCATCTACCTGACTGGTAACTTTTGCACCCACAATTTTTTCTCCAGTGTACAAATGTTCCACAGATTGAATACTTGATTTCTTATGGATGGAAGGTTCATGGATAACCACATACGGACGGTCCCATGCTTCCCCTTTCTGACGGATCGCCACCACCTGCGTTTTTTTCTCTTTATAACCATTCCGTACATCACGGCTGGGAGGGGCTAATGCCTTAGTAAACTCTCGCTCCACCCCACCTGGTACAAACTGGTGCATATATCGCTTGTCCTTCTTTATATCATAGCGAATATTCACGGCATCTTTTATGGCATCAGTAGTATGCTCGTTTTCAAAAAAACGCCAACCTGGAGAATGCACCTGATCACCAATATCATTATCGTATTTACCAGTAGGAGATAACTTCAATTTACCTCTCTTATCAGCAACTATGGTAGTTTGATCTCCTAGATTATGGTAGATATAATCGTGAAATTTATTTTCATCCAACGATTTGGACCTGAACATGTCGAAGTAGTATCCAGTTGTAGGACTTGTCCGTATGGTACTTAACGTTCGTTGCTGCTCAGCATTGTTCACCTCATCCTGCAAGTACTGTGTAGCAAAGCTAAAATGTTCATTCTTTGGGTCGGCCAAGTGTGCTGGTTCGGCGGCAATATTCACTACTGTGTTTTGCCAAACATTCGCCTTTCTCTTCCAAGAACCTTTATCTCTCCCATGGGAACTTCCATTCACTATGACCGTATTGTTTCCTGCATAGAGCCTGAAGTAGTGTTCATGAAGAGGGATCCTTCTTTGTGCAACAGAGGGTGGCAATCCAGCATTGGGTGCCATTGCATAACCAGCTCCATATAGCTCCATTGTTATCCCTGTGACGTGCGAATGTACATAATGCGCTCCTCCAATGATTCCACATAATCCGTATAATTCATTATTCTTTTCAACATAGTTCCTTTGAAGGGCTACACCTGCATGCTCTACGATCACGGTAGGTTTATGAAAGTCAATCTCCCCTTCAATTTCTTCAGGAATTGGGCTCCCCCAAAGTAGCTGCGTAAATGCACTATAATTATCGAAAGTGCCCGTTCCAGCATGTGGATGATACCCACCAGATGCATCATAATCTTGCCGTAATGCTACTTTGGCCTTTTGTTCATATTCGCTTAGCCCACGACGCTGAGCAAGATTCAGTGTGTATTGGTACAATTTCGAAGTTCCATCAGAGTCACGATGAGAATCTCCATAAGTAACAAAGCGATGGTCTGGCATTCTTAAGTTATCGAAAAGAAAATTACCATCCAGAATATGCAATTGGTCATTTATCACATCCATTTCCGGCTTGACCCGGTCAATGATATTGAGCATCATTGTAATGTTAGGCATGAAACTATAGCTTAGAGATTCTGGCCAAATACCCTGATTGCCAAACATAGGCAGCAAGGTGTTTTTAAAAGAATTTTGGTGTGCTGTTCCTTCTTCCCAAAGCACATTGAATAGGCGGTCTCTTTTGGCATCATCTTCCACACATAAAATCCCAAACAGTGCTCCCGGACCTGTGAGTATCGGGTGATTGGACACAAACCTTCCGTGTGTGTCCGGGTGACCATATTCCTGCAAGGTGTTACCGACCATGTTCAGCATTGCTTTTTGCATCGTGGCATGATCGTAGTCAACTTTTGCTTTCCTCCTGGCACTGTACACATTGATGGCAGGTTTTTTTACATAATTGTAGATGAAATCATAAGCAATGGCAAACTTTGCATAACTGGTGCGGGGATCATAGAAGGAATTTCCACAGATGGAGGTATTTTGGGGATCCCTAGGAGCCAGTTCTTCTGCATAGAACCACAAAATGTCCGCTGCAAACTGCGCATACTGATCTTCTTCTGTCAAATAATAAAGTAGTCCGGCATACGCTGCGTCCCCAAGAATATCAGCATGTTGATGAACCGTTTTCACCTCAAGTTCTGGAATATTACTATCCTCAGCGATTGTTGGAATTTGATTTAGGATCTTGCTTGGGCTAGCTCGATGATCCTTTACTTTGTCATCGACGATTTCGTGTACGTCATTCAATAGCTCTTGCGCCCAACTATTTTGATCAATTAATTCAAGGATACTGTCTCGCTCATCCATTGTGGCCCAGATGACAGGGTGCTGAAGGGATTGGGCATCAACGGTATTAGAAATGTAGAAATGGAAAAAAAACAAAGTGAGTAGTTGCAATGAAGTTGTTAAATATCGATTTGCTCCGATAAAGTTTCTCATATTTTTCAAGTTCTGTTAATTCTTAATTAATCCCGGTCACAGGTTTGACACATGTTGAGGTAAATGATCCTATCATGTGATATTTTGGTCTTACCTGCTTACCTAAAGACAGTCATGTTTGCTTTTGGTAATTTTCACTATAAAGGTCAAAAAGAATCACCCACTAAAAATCTCAAAAGTTGGTAAAATCGTCCAAACATTTGATTTTTATGCTATAAACCTGAGTTCGATAATAATTTTGAATGGAACGCAGATAACGCGGATTCAGCTGATTTTCGCTGATTATTTCTTGGCCACAAAGTCGCGAAGTCACAAAGAGGGGGAATAGTGATGTGTCGGGTACTTGGCCTATTGCTATCCAAAATATTTAGCGTCTTGGTGCCTTAGTGGCTCCTTATTGATCCAACAAAAACAATGTATGTGCCGACAGAATGACTAGATGCATATCCCCTACTGTGAACTATGTGTCTATGTTGTTACACATAATTCATGCTCCATATATTAGCAGTTATACGTGGTATTGAGTTAAAAACTCAAATTAACCTGGTTCCGCAGCACAGCTGTCGGAACAACCGTTGCGGATTCAGCTGATTTTCGCTGATTTTTTTTTTGGCCACGAAGTCGCGAAGTCACAAAGAGGAGGGAATAGTGATGTGTCGGGTACTTGCCCTATTGCTATCCAAAATATTTAGTGCCTTGGTGCCTTAGTGGCTCCTTATTGATCCAACAAAAACAATGTATGTGCCGACAGAATGACTAGATGCATATCCCCTACTGTGAACTATGTGTCTATGTTGTTACACATAATTCATGCTCCATATATTAGCAGTTATACGTGGTATTGAGTTAAAAACTCAAATTAACCTGGTTCCGCAGCACAGCTGTCGGAACAACCGTTGCCTTAGTGGCTTGCTATCGATCCAACAAAAGCAGTGAAGGTGCCGACAAGATGACTTGATGCATATCCCCTACTGTGAACTATGTGTCTATGTTGTTACACATAATTCATGCTCCATACCTTAACACTTATACGTGGTATTGAGTTAAAAACTCAATTTTACCTGGTTCCGCAGCACAGCTGTCGGAACAACCGTTGCCTTAGTGGCTTGTTATCGATCCAGCAAAAGCAGTGAAGGTGCCGACAGAATGACTAGATGCATATTCCCCCTTTTTGTACGAATACTTACTTATAAGTCGCCTCAACTTCCCATTTCCCAGCTTCCGTTTTAAATTTTAAATGCTCCTCGTCTTCACCAAAATAGTCAAAACCCGCATGGCCTTTTTTAAATTTTCCTTCTTCCCACACAATCTCATCACCAACCTTCACTGTGGCAATTTCTTTTTCAGCCTTTGGGACACCAATAATTGCAGAAGTCGCTTCTGGTGAATTTAGTAGCAACTGGAATGTATTTCTATTGGCTTCAATAGTTAGATCAATAGTCCCTTTTACGGTAGGTATGGTTTTCTTTAAGCTTTTAAAATGAAGCAGTGTGGGCATAACCTGATATTCGGTCCAGCCTATTTTTGTTGGTGCTACTCCGGCAATGTACTTCGATAAAATAGTGTTAGGGGCATTCCAGGCATGGTTATAACTTCCTCCCTTAGGAAACATCTCGTACAACGTTGACAAAGATTGATTGTCTACTTGACTTTGATACTGCTCCTTCATTCTTTGTAAAGATTCTTCATGTCTTCCGGCTATGCACATGGCTTCTTCTACCAACCACTCAAAGTGAGGACTCGAAAAGAAGTTTTCAGTAAGGACATTATCAACAATCTGATCATAAAATGCTGGGTTTGCAATTCCTGAAACGATGGCAATCGCATTGGCTCTATCATCTTTGAACTTTTCAATATCGGTACTATAAAAACCATCTTTCCAAAAGGCTTTTTCATACGCTGGTTTCATCGCGGCCATACGTTTATTGTACCATTCGATATGTTCTTTCTTGCCCAAAACTTCAGCCATCTTCTTAGCCTCTTTTAAGGCCAGGTAATAAAAAGCCATCTGTATGGGTTCTTCATCAATGGTATTTTTCACGCCCCAATCGAGCCAATTCCAGGTGTCGGGATTTTTTCCTTTTCGGTATTCTGGCAAACCGTTTTCTTGCATTGGGAATAGATCCAAATAATCAAAAACGTAAGGATAAGCAACTTCAAGTGTCTCCTTATCACCAGTGTTCAAATAATATGGCCATACCACCTGGGAAATAAACTGCAGGCTTTGGGTTACCAATTCACGAACCCTGAGAGGTCCCAAAGCCCCTATTACACCGTTTTCACTGAAATATACAGTTTGCAATATGGCTTTTTTAAGCAATTTACGCCCGGCCTCATCCATTGAGTAGAACAAGTACCCAGTTTGGTCGGCTACATCGCCTATCCACAGGGCCCTTTCTCTGTCCGGGCAATCCATGAAGTTATCACGGGCACAAACAAACAAGGTATTGTTGCCCATCTTCCACAGGCGTTGATAGAAAGGATCGTCCACTTCAAATTTTCCGGCCATTTCACCTACACTCATCCATCGGTATTTTAAGGCCTTTACTTTTACTCCTTCCGGAATGGTGTAAGTAATTTCATGACCATTCATCCATGAATAACTTTCATATGCCTGATCACCCTCCTTGGTAATATAGGTGGCGTTAATTTTATTTAACCTATTATCCGTAGTCATAAAAACAGTATCTCCTGCACTGGCTTCTATCTCCAAATATGGCGTAACCTGCTTGTTAAATGGAAGACGGCACCTTACGGTTTGTCCCTCGCTTACAAAAGGAAAATTGAGTTGATCGTGGTTTTCATAATTTGTCAATCCATGGTTAACCAATAGCGGCACAAAATTTTCTTCTAATGAATACCAGGGAGCAGCACCCGCCTCACCTTTTTCAATAGCCGCAGGCCACTTGTTATCTTCATATCCCTCTTTATACCAAGCGTTTTCGTCCCAGTCATTCATCGCTTTCTGGGCATCGAATCGAACACTATACTGAACCAAATTATCACTCGGAGGAGCAATAGTATTATCGTAGCCCGGATGCTGGATGGCTTTCCATGTGGCATCGGATACCAGCTTTTTGTCATCCATTTGGGCATGAAATAGCAAGCCGCCTTTTTTACTGTCAATATGCGTACCCTTATGGGTCTCGCGCCCCCAATACCAGACCAATATGGCTATGGTGTTTTTGCCCTCTTTCAGGTAAGGTTGGATATCCAGTGTTTGGTACCAGGAGTTTGAAGGAGTTACCTTATTTTCCCTGTCCCACTCACCGACAGGGCTTGGCCCACGAGACAAGCCCCCTTCAAAAAGAACCATCTCCCCATTTATCCATAACCAAAACTTACTATCCACACCGATACGTGCCTTGGCCAATTCCGGGACTTCTTCTAATGTTACGGTTTTTCTGAAACTCATCCATGTATTGGAGGGTCCATCCTCTTTTTGCCAAATCCATCGAGCATTATCCCAGCTTGATGCATCTGCACATAATACTGAGAACAAAAGGGTTATTACTACTAAAAGCTTTTTCATATTTCTAGTTATCCTTTTTTTACATGTATATCCGTAATGACACCAGTAATCACAGAATTATATAGGTTCTCACAGAAACCATCGAAATCTCCAAACAGCCTTATTTCATGCTGGATGTTCTGTGCGTTCCGTGAGAAATAAAACCTACTGGCTGGAAAGCGTATAGTCTTTTTGTATAGAAACAGTCACCACATCCTGACATATTTATTTGTCCTCCGAAACCATAAATAATGATCTTACGCCGCCCAGATCGAGTTCTATTCGAGTATATACTTGTCCATTTTTTTCTACATAATTAAAAGGGATTTCCTTTTTGATTTCACCACTATGCGGATCCCATTTGCTGGGTTTTAGCTTCCCTCGAAGAAGTACTTCAGTTGCAATTGTTTCGTCGCTGGAATTGGTAAAAAAATAAATATGTCGACCATCTTTAATTTTATGGATATAGTTAAATTTGCCTATATCAGTTTTAAGCGTCGGATTACTTTCAAAGACCACATCCGCAGCTTCGCTGTGTTTATCCAAGACTGCTTCCAGCTTTGATGCATCGGGTTGCGGAATAAATATCGCCTTGCCGCCTGCACCATTTTGGGATTCCACTGTCTGGCTCAACTCACCTTGCTGGGTGGGATCAATACCAAAAATCTCTTTTACTAACGTGATCACCTTCTCATCATTTCCGATAGTGGCCGACTTAAACGGCAACATGGTAGTGGCGATGAGTGTCCCGCCATTATCATAAAATTGCTTCACTTTTTGAAGCGTAGCATATGTAATCACCTTACTTCCGGTGAGCATCAGCGTATGATAGGCTTGGTGATTCTCACTGTTGTTCAAGTGTATATTACCTTCCTCTATTCCGTACTTTTCATCTAAGAACAGTTCAGGATGTACAAAGGTAAAATCACGACGGATGTCATTGGTCAGCCATCCACTTACCGTCTGATAATCGGTTTCGGGCGCCACATAAAACCCTTGGCGGATATTGTCGGGATTATCAAAGCGGAACCATGCCGCCAAGCCCTCAAAGGGATAGAGCACCGCAATATCGCTCACTCGTCTACCACCCCTAAGTAACATACTGGTGCGTCCTACATAGCTGGAATAAGCTGGCAATGCCGGAGCCAGTTTTTCGCTATAGGGGGACACCAAAGGCGGTATGTAAACCTTCTCAGGATCGTACCACATGCCGTGAGGTATGACCATATTGACACCTCGGGCAAATAAATCCATCATGGCCCTGTACAGCATCAGAGAGTCAAATGAGTCCTCTTTATAGGCTCCATATATTTCGGTAGCCACCAAAGGGCGGTCATAATAATCAGCCGCAGAGCTGATCAGTTTATGTCCGTTTTGTCCAAACTGATAACCAATAATGGCGTCAGTGAGGGGTATTTGCGTATACCGATAAAATTTGAAAATATCGGCGTTCATATCTATGGGCGTTGGGTCATAGTTGCCTGGAGGGTGACCGGTACTGCTTAGGCCATTGGCTTCATTCCATTGCCCTACTAGTTTAGGAAAACCTTCGGCCAGTAATTCGGCACGTGTCCTAAAAAAAGCATTTCTGACAGCCGCTGTTTCCGGTCCAATGTCCTCCCATAAGGCAGGATAATAAGGACGTGGATCATAACCATTTAGTTCCTCAAACTTTTGGTTAAAAGAAGCAGTCCAGTTTCGGGGATGCCGCCAAAAACCCACATCATCAAAAAAGGTGGTTTTAATGGTGTTGCCAAAATACTGACCAAAACGCTCCTTGTATTTTTCGTATGTTTCGTTAATCATATGGCGCACTGCAGTAGTGTCCATAAAATCCATACAGAGGTACTTTTTGTGAAAGCTGTCCTTCATCAGTGGAAATAGCATTATTTCCCAGTTTCCTTCTGGAACATGCCATTGCAATAAGCCGTCCTTTACAAACGAACTTATTTCGATGCGTTCATCAGTTCGTTCATTGGTAGCCACTGCGGCCATTAATTGGATACCAGGGATGCTGTCGGTAAAAAGCGCAGGGCCTTTCACCTTATATTCTATCTTATCCAACCTTTTCATGGTGTGGTCCGGATATTTTTCTTCCATTTTTCCACCGGCCATTCCACTCGGGAAGTCATTGTCATCATACAATATGATTTCCATCTCCAACTCCTCCGCTATATCTATCATATCCTGGTACCGCTCAAAATATTCCTCAGAAAGGAACTTAGGCGAAGTCCCTGGCTTACTCGGACTTTTTTCGGCCAAAGGCAATAAACTCACCCCCGAAAACCCGGCCTCTTTCGCATCTTTCATTTGTTTTCGGATTCCCTCTGTGGTCAATTCCCCGTTGATATGCCAAAAAGGCATGGGCTTGAAATGGCCGGGAGGGTTTACAAAATCCCGTTCCAATGTATTTTGACAGGAGAACATCAGCAATAAAGCTAAGCTCCTAGTGAATATTTTTGCTATTTCACTTTTTTGCACCGCCATAAATATCATATGAATAAATTATCTTCTTTTTTTGACATGTCTCTAGAAGCGAAAATGAATCAGTCCTCTGTATAGTAAAGTGAACTACCAACTGACACACCCGCATATTATTTTCTGTTTTCCGTGGCCTCAAATCTCCATATTCCCGGCTTTACTTCAAGACTTATGAATTCCTCGTTTGCTTGGAGCAACTTCACCTTAGGTAGCTTGTTTTTGAATCTCCCCCTTTTCCAAACTACCTTACCATTTACACTTACCAGTTCTTTTGCAGGAATAAAAACAGTAGCTGTTGTTTGGGCTGGTGAGGCCAAATCAAGGGCATAAGTATCCGCCGTTTTGTCCACTTCTAAAGTGATATCCCCCTTTACACTAGGTACGATTTGTTTTACGTGAGTGAGATGGGCCATATTAGGCTTAACTTCGTATTTGCTCCAAGCGACGTCAGTTGCCTTAATGCCCGCTATGTACCGCGACAGCACATAGTTGGGAGCGTTCCAAGCATGGTTATAGGTACCCCGCAATTGAGGATGGTACTTTTCGTACAGCGTCGTCAACCACCCCATTTTCACCTGGCTTTCGTATCGCTGTTTCATACGCAACAAACCTTTTTCAAATTGTCCCGTGCGCATAATGGCCTCTTCTACGATCCATTCCATATGAGGACTTGCTTTTTGTACTGGCAATAACACGCTATCCACCAAGATGTCATAATGCTCTTCATTGGCCAGACCGCTTAGTACGGCCAGCGCACTGGTACGTTCCTCTAATGGTTTGTTTTGTCTTCCGTAATAGCTGCCTTGCCAATATTCATCTTCAAAGTTTTCGTTGATACTATTGATCCGTTGGGTGTACCAGGGGATATCCTCTGTTATATTTAAAGCAATGGCCATTTTTTTTGCAGATTCCAGGGCCATATAATACAAGATCACGTTCACAGGTACCGGGTCAGGATCTACGCCCCAATCCACCCAATTGGCATAACCTTGGCGATGTTCTGGCAAACCGTTGGGCATCATTTTCCACAGCTTCAAGTAATCGACCACAGCGGGGTAGGCATTTTCAAGCGTGGATGTGTCGCCTGTATTGTAAAAATAGCTCCATATTCCCTGATCGATATATTGCAGACTTTGACCTGTCAACTCACTACTTGTCCCACGATATGCGCCAAATCCCGGCGCCAAACCTTGAATCGTATCCCCATCACTATAGGCAATGGTATTGTCAATGGCTTTTTTAAGTAATAAGCGCCCGGGTTCATCCAAGGTATAAAACACGGCCCCTGTTTGATCGGCCACATCGCCTATCCATAACCCCCGCTCCCTATCGGGGCAATCCATATAGTTATCTCGGGCACATACGTAAAGGGTATTTCTGGCCATCCACCAAAGTCGGGTATAGAAGCCATCACTACATTGGAAAGTACCTGTCATCTCCCCCACACCAGTCCAGCGATACTTCAACTCCAGCACTTCCACACCTTTGGGAATGGTGTATGCTACTGAAGGGCCATTAAACCATGTAAAGCCTTCAAACTCCTGCTCTCCGTCCTTGGTGATATAGGTGGACTGTAGGAGATTAAAGGGATTATCGGTATCCATAACAATAGTATTTCCAGCTTTACTTCTTACCTTCAAATACGGGGTTATTTGCTGATTAAAAGGTAGTTTTGCGCTAATCACCAAGGCGCTATCCGTTGTGTTTTTAAACGGTAGCATGATGGTGCTTTTACCTTGCTTTATACTGAGGGAAGGATAATTCGACAAACCACGGTCGTTCCACTGGGGAATGGAACGCTCCACCATATCACCCCACGGTTTACTATTGGCCTTTCCTTTTTCTGTTGGCGAATGCCAATGGCTATCGTCAAAACCGCCAGTATACCAAGCTTGGTCTGTCCAATCAGCCATAGCTTTACGGGCATCAAACTTCACGTTATAGGCATTCACCCGGTTAGCTGAGCCACCACCTCCCCCACTAGTAGGATCATAGGCCGGGTGCGCCATCATCTTCCAGGAGGCATTGGTATTCAAATCCTGCGCCCATTCTGCCTCTACATAAAGCCCCCCAAAGCCACTGTCTTCATGCGTCTTACGGGTACGCCCCCAGTACCAAACTAAAACAGCTATGGTGTTTTTGCCTTTTTTTAGGTAAGGTGCAAAATCGACAGGATCATAATAAATGGTATTTGGAGCAGCACCACGGGCCAAACCACCCTCAAACAACACCATCTCCCCGTTTATGTATAACCAATATTTAGTATCTACTGCAATTTTGGTCAGTGCTTCCAAGGGAACATTGTCAAGATCGATTGTTTTCCTAAATGCCATCCATGTATTGGCAGCGCCTTCTTCCTCTTGCCATATCCATGCTGCATCAACCGAGTCCTGCGAAAATCCCCTAAAGGAATTTAAGAACAGCAGTAAATACAAAGTTGCTTTTCTCATGTCACTTGTTTTTTTGGGTTCATTGAATGGGGCAAAACGGCACCATAGCCTTTCATTGCTAGTATCACGCACCAAGGACTCAAACCGGGTCCAGGGCAAACTACTGTTCTGCGCAGATAATGTTAACCATTATTATGGTAAGGCTTATCCTGTCTCGTACTAGGGCAAACCAAGGCCCCTTATCGTGGAATGCAAGCCAATAAAAATAAAAGGATACAGCAAAGTAGAGAGAATACTTAAACCCGGTTTATGCATTAGCCTATCTATTGCGACCTGATCTGCTGCGACAAAATCAGCCGCTTCACTTTAATTTCCGGTTCTATCTGGCAGCTATACAGGGTAACCGTGGCGGTGCTATTCCTACACCTCCAAACTAACTGATTCTCTTTCACTTTCAGCTCTCCACGAGTTATCGGGACAGGCGATGACGCTTCCATAAATCGGGTTAAATCACTTGGACAGTTCCAACACCTCAACCTGTTGGTAGCACCTAATGACAACGGGGCCCAGTAATCCTGAAGTTTTCAGTGTAGAACCTTTATCCCAGTGTTTGTAAGAAGAAAAGGTGGTACGACCTAAAGGGCGATCAATATCAGGCGCAAGCCATTTGGGCAAAGACGCTAATTGCCTACCTTCTCGTTTGTAATCCAAGGGCAATTGCTCGTCCCCAATTAACCGGTTAGGCCACAGGTTAGTAACGCGTACTTCGAGTGTATTTTCTCCTTCCCTTACGTAATCTCCGATTTTCACCCTGAAGGGAGCCCTCCATAATACGCCGGCATTTTCTCCATTAACGATCACCTCGGCCATTACACCGACACGCCCAAGATCTAACTCCAAGGCTTGATTTGATCGTAGCATATCCTCTGGAAGTTTGAACTTATTTTTATAGGTCGCCGTACCGGAGAAATAACGTATCCTATCTTTAGAGAAATCGGACCACGAAAAGAGCTCATTAACATGCGCTATTTCAGGCATTCCTTGCTGGTCAGGGAAGCTAGCCTCCCATTGCCCTGTCAGTTCAATTGGTGTAGGCACTGATGCTACTTGAACGGTGCCTGTTTCTCCTTTTGAAGTAGTATAGGCCAGTTTACCAGTGTAGGGGCTTTCCCATATCACTTTATTGCCCTCCGTAAAAAGCTTCGGTTCAGGACGCTCCCTGGTCAGATCAAGTGTTTCCCCTTCCGGAATAGACAGCGAATAGGTCTCTCCGCCTGTAGCGTAGCTTATTCGCAATATTTTGTTTTTACCTTCCACAGGTCCCACTTCGACTAAATCGTCTTCAACAGGGATTTCAAGAATGCCTGAAGACAGCATTCCTTTTATCTTTTTAGTAATATCATAGGTTTGGTATTCATCTGGCACACCAACGGTTTCCGGTTTAAATTTCCCGAATACAGCCCTGATGATTTTCATATCTCCAGTAGTACTTGCATCAATATTTACAGCTTCTCTTTCCATGGCCTTGATCACCCGGACACTATCACCTATGGCATATTTCATTCTGAACTCCTTGGTATACCCCATTGCAGGATCACAATCACATAGCTCTCTACTGGCAATTATATTGAGTTGGTTATTTTTGATTTCTTTGGTCACCACATCAGTTATATCAATTAGCCCTTCCTGTAGGAAATTGCCATATTCCACTTTGATAATCTCCAAACCAGGAAGTCGCTGAGGTTTTGGCCGTTTAAGGCTAGGTGTTGTTTTTACCATATTATGGACGGATGCGGTTGGTTCCTTAAAAACCACAAAAACCGCTTCTTCCTGCCCTAAATGTACTGGAACACTGATTGTCCCATCCTTATTCTGTCTCCATTCTGCCAGCTTCATGATTTCACCGGTTTCTGCATTCCAGATTTCGGGCTTTTTCCTTGCTACTCTGAACCGAAAAACCATATCCCTACTTTGTTTTCGAGAATTGGCAACAAAATATATGTCCGTATCCACCACTTGTCTGTGTATAAAGGTAATATCAGCAGGGTTTCCCTGCTCCACATTAAAGTCGGGTGAAATTGGCGTCTTTTTCAGGTACTCATCGATAGAAATATCGTTGACCATGCCTCTGCCCCATAATTCACCAGCTATTCGCTCCACTATATCATCACATGCTGGATAGCCCATTAAGCTGGGGGATTTTTTGGGTTTTGGCCCAATGACCTTGGCTCCTGCTCTCACCAACTCTTCTATTTGCTTCAAGGTTTCGGGTCTTACCCATTCTATTTCGGGCAAGACCAGCACCCTGTACTTCCCTCCTACAGGAGTTTGGATTTGCCCGTTCTCTACTTTCAGTGATCCGAGTTTACCGGAACCTATCAAATCATAATCATAACCCAGTGATTTAATTTCCGGCAAAAGAAATGCAGAATTTGGCGAGGAATCTCCCGTAAACACCAGCACATCCGCCACACTTTTCCCTTGTTGTAACAAAAACTGTGACCTTCCTATATAATCCATAAACGCCTTCCCTTGTCTCCACCAGGTATTTAGTCGATTAAAATCGGTGCCAAACATCCCAAGGGCTAAACCTGGCCCCACATCCCAAGGCTGATGCACATAGGTATGAAAGATAAACCTGGTAATGCCCTGTGCCCAAGCCTGGTCTCCGATGGACTTTAACGTCGCAGGATGCTCATCCCAACCTCCAATTCCGGTAAATGATTCTGCCCCTACTATGGAACTGCCATTCAAGTGGGCTATTGATGAAACAAATTTTGGAGAATCAAAGAAAGGGTACCCTCCGCTCCAAAATTCACACATGACGATATCGCCTGTGGCCCCTACCTGCATATTGTCAAATGGCCCCCAATAAGGCTCCACAGAGAATTTCATTCCTGCCTTATGGCACAACTCTGCAAAGTGTCCATAATAATTCTCGGCCATTAAGTCCCCTATTGTACGACGAAAATCCCAAAGGAAACGCTCTGTCTCCTCGCCACTCTCGACATAATATCCGGCCATGGTAGGCAGGTACGAAAGTATCTCATATCCTCTTAAGCGCTCAAACTTTTTATCAAAGCCAGCTGTCCAGTTGGCTGTCCCCACTTCGTAACTATCGATGAGGCAATTATTCACTACAGTTCCGACCAAATCACCGAGTTTATTGATAATAGGCTCGATACCTCCTTTCCAGTGCTCATCGACTGCTCTTTTGCTCATCTTGTCACACTCTAAGCCATGTCCGCCAGCAATTGCTGGATGATTTTTCTTGCCTGTAGGAGTATGGCCAAGCCTTAGTATCACCCATTCTCCTTCTGGCACCTCCCACTCCAGTAAACCATCTTTGGAAAGCCTGGAAGTGAGGTCTACGATCTCCTCTTTATGAACCAAAGCAGCAACTGGAACATCCTTGGTATCCGGTGCCAAATGATTCCGCACACGTCCTGCTAAATTCTTATAATCCAACCCATCAATTTTAATATCTTTTTCCGGCTTGGGAAAAGCCAGAACAGCGATATCTTCATAATAATCAAGTTTCTTTTCAGGCTCCGGCAAAAGCGCCTTATAGGTAACCCCTCCTTCGACAAGGACCTCACTGTACACGACCGTTTGCATGGCATATTCAGGGGTAATCCAAGGGCCTCCGCTGGAAGACCAGCCCGAACTATTATGAAATGAAAGCTCCAGATCCAGTCGCTTTGCTTCTGTGGCGGCAAAGTAAAAATAATCTAGCCACTCCTCACTTAAGTATTCTACTGGACCTTGAGGAAAGTCCAAATGGACATTAAAAAGTTGTGCCTCTTGGATCCCCATTTCCTTCATTGCTTCAAGATCGGCCGTTATGCCTTCCCGCGACACATTCCCACTGATCCAGTGCCACCAGGTACGGGCCTTCGCTTCGGATGGGGGATTTTCAAACCCCGCTTGAAGCTGTCCTTCGTCACTGGAATACGGCGATTGAGCATTAACAGTAAAAAAGAAAGACAAAGTGACACAAAGTGAAAATAAAAACAACCTCATAATAACTTAATTTTATTGGCCACCGATCAATCAACAAACATTTCATCTTTATAAGGACCGCTTTCACCTGTTGTCCATAGTTGAACCCGGAAAATGCATTAGCCTATCTATGTCACGACGCACAGGTACCGTGGTCTGGTCCGTCGCGGCGGACGCGCACACCGAAAACCATCTGATTCTATTCCTGTAATTTCAAAATCTCACTTCCTGCCAAAAGAAAGGCGCCAGTGCCAAAGTTTTGCCAACTGTCCACGCTTGCCGGTTCGGGAGAAGCTCCAATATTCTGGACCCAGCCTACCATACCGTCATCATGTTGGCATTTGGTCAAGGCCTTCCAAGCTTTTTTCACAGCGGGTAAGTAGGTATCCTTTTCCAAATATCCATTGTTGATCCCCCAGGTAAGAGCATAGGTGAAAAAACCACTACCACTGACTTCACCATGATCATAAGATGCTGGGCTTAAGAGACTCGTCCTCCATAGTCCATCCTTATGCTGAAGCTCTACAATTCGTTCTGCCATCTGTACAAAAAGTCCCTCGTAAAAATCCCGGTGGTCATAGTCCTCGGGCATATCTTCTAATATCAAGGCCAATCCTCCTATTACCCAGCCATTTCCCCTGGACCAAAACACTTTCTTGCCATTTGGCTCATTGATGTCTTTTTCTGATCCCTTCCATATGAACCTGGCATCTCTGGCAAATAGGTGTTCATCTTGGTCATACAGCTTGTCGTAGGTTTCTTTGTAGTACTTGTGCATAGCATCCAGGTATTTCTGATCTCCTGTATGTTTAGCATAAAGGTTGATCACTGGCGGTGCCATGAAGAGCGCATCACACCACCACCATAATATGTTTTTTACCTCATCACCATTTTTGGCATTTTTCCACTTATTGTCCATAAACAAGTGCTCGTCCAAGAATGCTTTTGTCGGTGCCAAATCCACCAAACCTTTCCGTCCCTCAGCCTTGTCCACATACAAGTAACTATATGAAATAGCGATGTCATCTGCATGTTCCCTCCTCTCGAAGGTGTCCCAACTATTTTGATAGCCCATATTTTTTAATGCTGCCATAAAAAACTGATCCCCTGTGGCCGCATGTGCGCGTGCCACCCCAGTATAATAGGCACCATTGGTCCAGTCAGTGGGAGCCACCGCATAGATTGGGTGGGCTTCCTGCCATTCCATGGCTGCTATCATTTTACGCTTTATCCATTCCTTATCAAAAGCTTTTTGTGCCACTACATTACCAGTGGACACTGATCCAGCCAAAACAATCAATACAAATAACCTTGTCAATAATTTACTTATCATCTTCTTTTCTTTTTATATCGCACATGGTACAGCATGCCCAATGACCTAAAATCCTTAAACCCTGAAAATGCATTAGCCTATCTGTTGCGACCTGAAACTGCTTCAAAATCAGCCGTTTCACTTTAGTTTTCGGCATAACTGTAGCGGTGCTACGCTAATGCCTCCAAACTAACTGATTTTCTTGCAATTTCAGCTCTCACTACGATTCCTAACGCATAATCCGGGTTAAATCACAGTGGGCAAAACCGATATGTTCACTCAAAATTCAGCCTATGGCCGGGGTTATAAAATACATCCTGTTTTAAAAGGAATTAACCTTTAACTGTATCCGGTGTTTACCAGGTTCCAAACGGATGCTACTAAAGGCAGACGGTACATTTTGCCCATTATGGATCAGGTCCTTGCCTTCAAGGTCACCAAGTGAAAACTCCCCTACCATATTGGCAGGTATCTCAATCTCGTAGGTTTGTAAGCGGGCGCCATTATAAGTATAGGTACCTTTTATGGTTCCCAATATCGTCGGCACCTCAATAGCACTGGACTTCAGCGAACTCATCTGTGGGTGGATCGTAGCTACTCCAAACCCGGGAGTTTTTGGCTTGATTCCCCATAGGCCCCGTGGAATGACATTCGCAGGGACTGCCCCCCAAGCATGGTTCCAGTCCAAGTTAAACTTGTATTTATTGTCCCAAGCTTCCAGCGTTATCGTGGAACCAAGGCGGATCATATTGTACCAACTTCTGTCACTGGTGTCCGTCAGCAGCTCCAGGGCATAGTCTTCCTCACCGGCACTGTACAGTCCATCCATTAAATACTGGGAACCATACACACTACAGGCCATCCCTCTTGACTTTACAAAATCCAGGACGGATTCCCTGTATTGCTCTGGTACCAAGCCAAAAGCCAAGGGCATCATATTGGCATGCAATGAAGCATGGTCCGTCCCAATGCCGTCTAGGTACACCCCTCGTTCGGTATCAAACATCTGCTCGTTTATCGCTTTTTTTACCTTGGCTGCCCTAAGCTCAAAATCCATCACTTCCTGTGCTTTTCCCATGATCTTGGCAAACCCGGCCATGATCTTCATATTCTCATAGTAAAAGGCATTGATCACGGTATTATAAGGCTTAAACACAAACCCGTCCTGTTCACCAACAAAGGTGCTGTCTCCTCCAAACCGAGCAGGGGGCCAATCCACGATATCGGTAAGTTTCTTATGATAACCTTCTTTGAAACCGAGCTTTAACATGTACTCATGGTCTACACTATCGGAAGTGATCAACCCGTCCTCATTGGCCAGTTCATATAGCGTTTTATATTTCAACGGCTCATAATATCGCTCTATCAGCTCAGTATTACCTGTATACATATAGTCAGCATACAGCATTAGGGCTACATGTTGTTGCCATTCAGTGGGCCAAGTGGGGTGCTCCATAAAATATTCTATGGTCCTTCTGGCCATGGCATATTCACGGTCCGTGGTATAATGGCTTAGCTGGTTCAGGTAGGCGTCTGCCTCATAGGGGATCCGTTCCCTATCTCCATCCACATACAGGCCATTGAAAGTCGTGGCCTTTATGGAATATTTGCACAGCCTCCATACTTGGTTTAGGATATTGTCCGAACTCTCAAAAAAGCTGGCTTCATCGTCAAAATAAGTATGAAAGGCCAGCTGTTCGAAATCATCTTTGTCAAGGGTACCTTTTGCTCCCTCTACTTCGGCATATCGGTAGGGCACCAGTATGGGCGTACCTTCTGGTAGTGGCAAAGCCTTATTGGGCAGGGTGTTTTTGGTATTCTTGTGGACAGGCAGCTGATAATGCGTTTTGTCCGGGGACACTCCCACTTTGATTTCCTGATAGCGGATGTTGCTCTTTGCCGGTGGGGTACGGCTGACAGACTGACCATCCAGCATCTCCCCAATCCTGAAAACAAGGGTATCCGGCGTGGCTGCTTTATAGTTGAATTCCATCGTGGCAAATGCCGCCCTACCAAAATCCATGAAATATACATCCCCACGTTTCTCAAAAGTCACTGGTTTGATCCTGCTGACTTGCTGAAGATTTGCAGTAGAGATCATATTACTTTCGCCCTTACCAACGGTAAATTCTTGCGCCTCGGAGTAATCCACCAGCCTGTTTGCCTCATCCCATATCCTCACTTTCCAATAGTACGTTTCTCCCGCTTTGAGTGGGGGGCCTTGGTATTCTATATTATTGGAAGCTCCGGACCTTACTTGTCCACTATCCCATACATCTCCTTGATTGTACCCAATTGCCTCACGGCTAGAGGCCAATAGAATTTGATAGGCAGACTGAAAACGGGACTCCCCTGGCACCTTCCATCCAAACTCCGGCCTGGTGTCCAATACCTGAACATCCTCTTCAGGAGCCCTGATTAGTTCGACAGTTAATCCTGAAGGAGTAGCTCTGTATTTATCACTGTTTTCCTTGATCAACTCATCGCATTTGGCACGAAGCCGATCGGCTACTTCCTTATATTCCGGATCATTGATCAGGTTATTCACTTCCAAGGGATCCTTCTTCAAATAGTACAGCTCCTCTACGGACTTATCGTTTACATATCGGAAATATTTCCATTCTGCGGTACGCACCCCTTCACTTGGTGGGATTTCGTCAAACTCCCATATGTGCTCGACCAGCACAGTATCCCTGTCAAGATGCCGCTCGTCTTTTTCTACCAAGGGCTTTAAACTTCTCCCTTGCCAACTTTCGGGAGCCTCCACACCTGCAAAATCAGCAATGGTGGATGGTATATCTATGTTCAATACCATGTCCTTGATATCGCGCTGCCTTTTCACTCTTGGATCGTAGATGATCAGAGGAACACGAATGGAATTATCATACATGAGCCATTTTCCCGCCAACTGTCTCTCGCCCAAGAAATACCCATTGTCACCCATCACAATAATGATGGTATTTTCATCCAGGTTCTTTTCCTTTAACTTCTCACGGATCTTGGTGATCTCTTGATCGATGCCAGCGATCATCCTATAATATCCCTTTAAGCTGTGTTGGTATTTTTCGGGCGTATCATAACGCCACGTCCATCGAAGGCGGTTAAAGCCATCCCTGACAAACTGGGGCTGGGCATCAAAATATTCCCTGTCCCCAAGCGCCGGGCCGGGGATAGTGGTATTTTCGAGAAGTCCAGCGGTGGACTGTTGCCAAAAATATTGCTCCGGAGCCCCATCATGTGCATGGGGAGCACTGAAGCTAAGAGACAGGCAGAACGGTTGGTCAGCGGGTGTGTCATCCAAGAATTCCAATGCTTGCTGGCCTGTATAACGTGTCAGGTGGACGGTATCACCATCCAACGTCTTATAGAAATATCCCCTTCTGTCATCGTACCTATTATTACGGTCGTAGGATTCATACACATCAAACTGCTTGTCCAAATCATCATACCTCACCCCGTATTTTCCGAAAAACCCCGTATAGTAGCCGTTGGATTTCAGTATAGTAGGATAGGAATTCTGCATGTACTCTTCCCTTATATTGCCTGTCTGAAAATTAAAATTATGTGAGCGCTCATGAAGCCCTGTAAAAATACTGGCCCTACTGGCTGCACAGATCGGCGTGGTCACTATAGCCGACTCAAAAAAGGACCCTGACTTGGCAAGGTCATCCATTTCTGGTGTCTCTACAAGCTTGTTTCCGGCATATCCCAGCGCATCAAACCGTTGATCATCGGTCAAAATAAAAATGATATTAGGCTTCTCCTGAGCCGCACCAGTCCCTTGGGAAATAGCTTTGTTCAAACTGGCAATGAGTAACAAGCAAAGAAGTATGGTAAACTTACGCATTAATTTGGGTGATTTTAATTGACATATTTCGGATTAGACTTACAGTATATAAAGTCAAATAATGATTACTAAACTACACCAAAGATATGGTTCTTGCATCCTGTATCCTTATGGGCTTGGGGCAATCGGTTCCTTAAATTGAAAAAAAATATCTCCATTTCAACATTTACCTGCAAAAAACTTCCCCCCCAAAAAGGCAGGAATCAGGGCAAATCAGCAATATATCAAGCTGCTGCCGAGCCAATTTTGTCATTGCTATGAAGAGGGGAAAAATAATTTCGGGGTATCAAAAGGTTATATTGAGCCTCTGTTTATGAAAATAAACTCATTCTTCAATTGTTCTTTTTTATTGGATTTGATAAAACCGGCTGCTATCCTCCCCATGCTTTCGAAGTCCGTAGTAAATACCGTTATCCCAAGAAACTGCTTCAAAGGAGTATCATTGTAAGAAATCACCCCAATATCCTTTCCCAGCTCCACTCCCATTTCCTTTATTTGACTGATGATACCTACAAGGTCATTTTCTTGTATCACGATATATGCATCGCCTTTTTGGACATCGCACACCTCTCCCGAAGAATCTATTATCTCAAAGTCAACATCATTTTCCACGCAAAATTTACGGAAGCCAATTTTAATTTCCTGTGGATGTGGGTATAGGGAGTTTGCAGGAAATATCAAGATCAACTTCTTGTACTTCTGTATATAAAGATTCGCCTCAATCAATGCATAATAAATATCCATTTTAAAATCCTGGTAAATAGCAGGAACAGGCCCTGCTAATTCCTCCAACTTATTGTCCATTACGATTAACTTATTGGGGGCGATTTTTTTGAGGACATTCAGGACTTTATCATTTATACTGACGTGTAGGTCATTTTCATTTTTAAAATGCGGCATTACCACGAATAGATAATATTGCCCGATTGACTCATTCAGTTTATTGACAAACAATTGATCATCACAATGGTAAACATAAAAGTCAACTTTAAAGTCTTGGTCAAGTGCAGCTAAAAAAGCTTTATATATTTTCAATTTATAATCACTAAACTTATTTATAAGAAGCAGGACCTTCTTCCCCCCTTCTTCCATTGTATTGGCGATATAATACCCAATCGATTTCTTTGATTTTAGAATACCTTTTTCCTTCAGGATTTTGTAGGCTTTTTCGACCGTATCCCTTGAGACGTAATGCCTTTCACTTAACTCATTGATTGAAGGGATCCTAGCTCCAATTTCCAGTTTCCCTCCATTGACATCTTCAGTAATGGAGTTTACTATTTGCCTATACTTTGGTACTCGGGAATTGGGAGAAATCCTTATAAAACTTGTATCGTTCATTAATGTATATTTAGCGACTTTTGGGAAATTATACAAACTAAAAGCTCCTAATGGCACCATATCCAGTAATCAATACGCTCCTTAATTTTACTACTTCTACAAGAATGGTGAGTTTCCAACCAGAAAGTTAAGCATAATTATCCACCTCCTTTAGCATTCCATCATATCTCCTATAATAACATCAGCGCTAAATTTTCTCACTTCACTTCTGATCATAATTTGGATAGATTAATTATATGAAGCCCTTCCTTATCTTTCCGGATGATCTGAAAATAGAGAATTCCTTTCATGCGATGTAGTGGTGAGGTAGAAAGATAAATGAGGCTGTCTCAAATGTAGACGTCACTACCGTCATTTCCCTGCATAGTCTCCAAACTTTATCCCCACCTGATTTAGCTGCACCTTCATAGCTTCTGCTGTTTCAAGGAATCTGTCGTAATTTTTATTTTTGGGAATTGTCCAGCCAACCTCCGCATATGCCAGTAAACGAGGGAACACTTGCTGAAGCATGGCAGATTCGGTTCTTGTGTATTCTGTCCAAATCTGCGTCCCCAATCCTAAAATTTTACCGTGGTACACTTCGGGTAAACCTGCTGGAATGGGATCGAATGCATAGGACTTTGACAAAGGCAGCCTCCGGTAAGTATAGTCAAGGTAGGTGTCCCAATGATTGGAGTTCACCACTTCGTAGCCTCCCTTCGCCGCTGCTTCCACGAGTCCCAAATCACCTTTCCAAAAATGAACGATGGAAGATTTTTCCAGCGTCTGCTCGGCCTTTGCTGATGAGCTGTCTCGTTCATTGTGGATATCATGCCCCAATATATCATTCCATCCCATCATCCTTTTCCCTTTGCCTGCGAGGTAGGTGGAGATTTGATTGGTAAAATAGATCTGAAGGTCCATTGGAGTCGAAAGGCCGTTTAGGCGCATATAATCCGTGATTGATTCCGAATTCTTCCATGGATTATAGTTGACTTCATCTCCGCCAATATGAATGGCTTCCCCTGGAAATAGTGCTACGACTTCATCCAACACATCTTTAAGAAACCCAACTACCCTAGGGTCTGCCACATTGAAGGAGTCTTCCATTTTTCCAAATGTAACAGGTACCTCCTGCGTGGTCCCCAAAGAACCAATCCATGGATAGGCCGCTATGGCTGCCATGGCATGACCCGGCATTTCTATTTCTGGGACAATTACAATGTGGCGCTCTTTGGCATATCGAATGATTTCCTTGATCTGAGCTTGGGTGTAGTACCCCGTTTGTGGCTTCCCTACTCTTTCATCACTTCCTCTGGCCAATTGAGTGTCTTTTCTTGTACCTCCTACTTCAGCGAGTTTGGGGTACTTTTTGATCTCTATGCGCCAAGCTTGGTCATCTGTCAGGTGCCAATGAAAAACATTCATTTTCAGCATGGCCATTTGATCAAGCATCTTCTTGACCACTTCCTCCCCCATGAAGTTCCTACAATCATCCAACATAAATGCCCTCCAAGAAAATCGAGGTTTATCGACAATTATTGTGTTAGAAATCATGACCTGACCAGGTACTGAATCGGAAAAATCACGAGGCAATAGCTGTTTCAATGTCTGAATTCCATAGAATACCCCTGTAGAAGTAGCTGCTACTATTTCAATGGCCCCGTCAATCACCAACGAATACCCTTCGTTCCCAAGGGAATCTGATAAATTCTCATCTAGCCGTAGGTGGATACCATTCCCACTTGCCAAGATTGGAGATGGAGTGACAAAGCCTTCATTTAAATAGGTGGACAAAAACTCGGCCTCTGTCCTTAAGCCTTCTCCGGCAACAATTGGCATTCCTGCCTTCAACACAAACTCCCCCTCTAGTGCCATTTTACTTAAGGGATATGGGATAATCTGGGCTCGCAGATCGGTAAAAGCCATCAAGCCTACTATCCAAATAAAGAAAAAACCAACTGATTTAGTGTATTTCATGATCAATGTAATTCTGAGTAACTCGTCCTATATTTCTAATGAATAAACTAGCCTTCCGCTCTTGATGGTCTTGTAGATCACCATTTTACTGTCTTTGTGCTCAAACAGGACCACATCCGCCCTGCTTCCTTCTTGGAAGGCCATGATCTTCCCGCCCTTCCCCAAGTAGGACAATGGTTTGACGGATGCCATGTCAATAGCATTGGGCAATGTCGCCAAGTTTGTTTGGGCCAAATATTCCAGGCAAGATTTGAGAGAAGCGGCTGATCCTGCCAGTAATCCGGGGTTATCCTGCATGCACAGCCTCCCTACCGAAGTCAACTGCACCGTCCCGCCAATAGGGCTTTGATACGTTCCAGCTGGCAAGCCAGCAAACTTGGTCGAATCGCTCACCAAGAAAGTTTTATCCGGCTTTACGCTCATAAATACTTTCATAACAGCATCCGGCAAATGAAATCCATCGGATATCATACTTGTCCAAAGGTCATCCATTGCCAACTGATCCCAGATATAATTAGGATGTCGCGGTAATGATAAATGGGCGGCATTTCCCAAATGGGTAGAAAGACTCGCCCCTGCCCCAACGGCTTTATTTATCTGACCCGCTTGGGCAGCGGTATGCCCAATGGCTACCTGGATATTCTCGGCTACACATTTTTTTATCAGATCGTTTGACCCCTGATATTCTGGAGAAAGGGTGATCAATTTAATTTTCCCATTTGCCTCCTTTTGCAAACGGGAGATAAATTCCCAGTTTGGCTCTTGCACAAACTCTAGGGGATGGGCTCCCCGAGGTCCTGCATCCTTGCTGATAAAAGGCCCTTCCAAATGGATCCCGCCTATTGATGCGGCTATCAGCGGATCTTCGCAGGCATGGCTTATTTTCTTGATGGATTCAGACAAGGCCTGTTTACTAGCGGTGATCAATGTCGGCAAAAACGTAGTCACGCCATTTTCCCAAAGTTTCTCAGTACAAAATACCACATCATTTGCCGAAAGGTCGGGTTCATTAAAATCCACTCCTTGAAATCCATTTACCTGTAAGTCCACCAACCCGGGAGCTATTAGCAAGGAAGAGGACGTTTCTTCCAATGCCTCCATTCCACTGATCAAACCGTGATCAAACGTTAGCCGGATAGGACGTTGTGTGTGGTAGTGAATACCTTCGACATGCTTTATTTTTTCCATGCTAATCCTTTTTGCTTAATCCATTAATTAATTCATCGACCTTTGGGTCTACTTTTGCAGTCCTGAAAAAACCTGTCACGACGAAGGCAAAAAAGGAAACCAAGGTGGGTGCTCCTATTTCCAAAGCTAAAGAACTCACAGGAAAAATTTTGAGCAAAATAAAAGTGACAAGTCCAGAAACTATGGCGCACATGGCGGACATGGCATCGCTCCTTTTAAATGCAGGAAGTAACCCCAAGATCATAGGAATTGCTATCGGGCCCAATAAGGCTGCAAACCATGAAATCATCAAACCGAATACACCTCCGAAGTTGGCCGCATTGATGGCTGTGAAAATGGTCAAAATGGTAAAACAGAATGTAGTAATCCGTGCCAAGGTCAATGCTTGGGCCTTGGAAAATTCTTTGACCTGTGGAAACAAAACAGGCAAAATGTCCCTACTTATGACCGCTGAAACAGTATTGGAGTCCGAAGCGGTCATGGAAAGTGTGTTGGCAAAAAGCGATGCCAGTACCAGCCCTATAAGCCCATTGGGAAGAAATTCCAATACCATTTTGCCATAGGACAACGTTGGGTCCGCCAGGTTTTCGAAAAAAACCGGCGCAGCAAACATGGGATAAAACAGGATCAAAGGCCAAGTAAAATAAAGTCCAGAAGATAGCAATGCTGCTCTTTTGGCCACTTTTCCGGAGGTCGTAGAAATAAACCGAGTAGCGAGATTCCACGTTCCACCGCTGTAGCTAAAGAAATTGATCACCAGCAAAACGGCCGCAAAACCTACGGTATAGGGATCATGGAAGAATGCGGCATGCTCTTCGGGTAGCCGGTCCCAGAGGGTAAATATCCCTGAAACACCATCGCCCAACTTGTACAGGATCATCACAAACATGGTCACCCCCGCCAGCAACTGGATCAAAAACTGGCCGAAGTCATTCCATACATCAGCCCATAACCCTCCGATAGTGATATAGATCAAAGAGATAAAGCCGACCAGCAGTACACCAAAAGTGATGGAAGTCCCGCTGAACACATTCAATAAAATGGCGATCGCGGCCAACTTTCCTCCTGTATCAAAAACTTTGATAATGGTGCCTACCCAAGCAATCACCTGCTGCGTCGGAAGATCATATCGGATCAACAAATATTCTGTGGGAGACTGGACTCCAAAGTTCACCCGAAGCCTCGCCCATCTGGGTGCGATATAAAAGGCAGTCACTAAAACGGCCACTGCCACTGTAAAAGCCCACCAAACATAAATGGTAAAACCATGCGTATAGGCTATCCCTGCATATGCCACAAATACAGCCCCACTATAACCGGAAACATGGTGGGATATCCCCGAAAGCCACCAAGGAAGTTTTCCTCCCGCCGTATAGAAATCCTCGGAATTCCTTACCCTCAAATAAGCCCACAGCCCAATGGACAGCAGCATGACAAAATATAGCCCAAGTACGATCCAATCCAGCAGCTCCATGTTACTTTAACTTAGCCAGTCGGTGGTACAAAACTTTGATTGGCAGTACTCTCTGCCTATTGAGTTCTTCTATTTCTGCATCGTATAAAAACCCTGAATTCAACTTGTAAAACGCTTTGTTCAGTTCTTCTGACCTTTCCAGAATGACTTCCATTTGTTTGGTAAGGGCTGGAAGGAGGTCCTTGGTGAACGCGGGGGAATTATACACTTCATCGACTTCTTTGTAGTCCAAATAAAGCATCCGCAAGTTGGCCATTAGCCTAAAATGATCGAACTCTTCTTCGTGCTGGTTTGGACTAAGCTGAAATAATGGATCGCTGACTTGCCGATAGTTTTCCTTTACCTCGGGCACGCTTTTGCTTTTTACGGGTTTAGCGTTGGAGATCAACTCCCGAGGAAACACCAAAAACTCCCACAGCTGATTGGCTTCCTTTTCGTTGAGGCCAAACCTCTCAGAAGCATAATTCACCACAAATTCCTGTGGTCGAAACTCTTCCAGCTGGGACATGGCCGCGGCGTAGCTGGCTATCAAAATCCTAAACCCTGACATCGGATAGGTATTTCTGATCTGGACCATATCGGCCACATCGTAGCCTACGTCCCAAGTAAATCCATAAAGCCCGGAAGTGGACCAAGATGTCATGATCATTCCTTCATACTGGCTTGCTCTGGCATAGGGAATAAAGTCCCGTTGATTATTAAAATGCGTGGACCAGTTGGTCATGTACCAGTTATCAGGATGACTGCGGATAGAAGGCGCTCCCCAAAATGTAAATCCCAAATCCTGAAGTTTGGATACATCTCCAAAATGATTGGTTTTCCAACCGTAATTCCAGTCGACAAATACAGTTTCTTTAGGCAGCTCGGCCGCAGCTTCAGGGTACTTCAGGATAATATCTGCCCACATCAATGGGGTCTTGCCATTTTCAATTACCAAGTTGGCAATCATTTTCATATGATCCACAAAAAGCTGGGACTTGCCCACCTCTTCCACTCTAGCACTGCAAAGGTCGCAGTGCCCCAGCAAATACGTCTCATCTCCACCAATATGGATATAATCCGAATTATGGGTTGCTGCCAAGTCCTTAAAAAGGGATTGGAACAATACTTCACTTTCTGCGATTTTCATGGGGCATAGCTGGGATATGTCCTTTCTGTCCTCTTTCAAAACGCTGTACCTGGGATTTCTCAGTATATACTCCACATGCCCCAAACTTTGCTGCAAGGGGACGACTTGAATGCCCAGTTGATCACAGTATGCGATAAAATCCTCGAGCTCTTCCCTACTGTAAGAAAACTGATTGGCTATGGTCAGGTGTTCTTTAAAAGGGTAGGTTGCCTCCCATTCCATGACGAGTGTATTGAAGCCAAAACCTGCCATTTGCTTGGCAAAATGCTTCAACGCCTCGGGTGTCATCACTTGAACGCGGAGGTCCAAATGGAAGCCTTTCACCTTAAAGTCACTGTCTCCCGGATCATTCTTCGATTGAGAATAACCAGCGATGGCCTGAAAAATGAACAGAAGACAAATAATCCAGCGAAAGACTCCAAGTGTAGGTAGAGATTGCTTGTGCCAGTTGTTGCTATAGTTGTTTGTTACCAAGGGGATGCTTATTTAATATAATTGTATTTATTCTATTACTGTATAGGATTGGCCATCGATCTTACTCACGGCCGCCTGATTAAAATAAAACTTGCAGTTGGGATGAGTAGTCAGGATGGATGCAGGACAATCTGTGCTGACCGCTTTGGTCAATGTATCGCTGACAGCCTGACTTTTATTTTCACCCAATACGACACATACCATAGCCTTTGCGGCCATTAAGGTAGGGATCGTAAGCGTAACGGCGGTGGTCGGTACGTCTTCCAATTGGTCAAAACACTGGTCATTTACTTGCTGGACCCTACATGCTTCCTCCAATTCGACTAGCTTAATCACCTGTGGATCATCAAATTGTGCAACTGGAGGATCATTGAAAGCGATATGCCCATTCTCACCGATCCCCAGACATACCAAGTCTATGGGTGCTTTGGCAATCAAGCGCTCATATCGGGCAAGTTCAGCTTGTGAATCTCCTTGGGGCTTGATCAAATTTACTTCTTTAAAAGGCAATTTGGAAAACAATATCTCCTCTAGATAAGATGCAAACAACTCTGGGGCATTTTTCTCCAAACCTATGTATTCATCCATATGGAAGGCCACCACTTTTTCCCATCGTATTTGATTTGATGAAGCCAAATAAGATAGCATGCCTGTTTGGGAGGGAGCTGCCGCAAAAACAATCCTTACTTCATCTTGCGCTGCCTGTAAGTTGACGATGCATTGCTCTACTTCTTTACCTGCAGCTATTCCCGCAAGTTCTCGGTTGGAAAAGACATGAATGTCTTTTTGAAGGTCTATCATTTTTTTATAAGAAGTGGGCAGGACATCTCCATCCGCAACCAGATAAGACCGTCCCTTACCCACTATAAGTTAGTTATAACGCTATTAATTCAATAAATATCAATTCCTTTTGGGGGCAATTAAATTCACTCAATAATTACCTCCACCTCGAATGGATCTAATTTGGCTCCAGCCCTATCTCTCGCCGAAAGGACAAGCTGGTCTTCACTGCCTTCACCATTACTGATATAGACCAGGTTCATGACATTGATGTCATTTTGGGTAAATCGATCACCAGGTTTTAATATGGTCGCACCGCTGATCAACCAGCCATGCTGAGCCACTTCCTCCACGGTGTAGATGATGTCATTGGCGGAGGCTCCAGTTATTTCCAGCATCTCCGAGTCCAAGGCCACGCTACCTCCTGACTCCACGGATATTCCAGTATTGGTCACCAAGTCAAGTACACTGTTTCCAGTGGCGATGATGGCGATGATCATCGGTGCAGGCAGTGTTTCGTGTTCTTTGGAGGCCAAATCATTTGTTTCATCTCCCGTATCCTGTCCATCGATCATCAGGGAGAGTTTTCCCCTTTTTTCCAAGCCCGTATAGAAATCAGTCAAATCAAAATTGAAGGCACTGACTTTGGTGGTGGTGATGGTAGCAACGGGTGGATCCACCGGCGCGGTGGCATTGTTCCAGTTCAGGCCCATCTCGGTCCAAGTGGTATCGGGAACCTGAAACAGGTTCATATCCAAATTTTTTGCATGGGTAAAAGAAACCCCCACTTCAAACCGGAGATCTGTGATAACACCCTCAGCAGGCAGCTCATTCAAATCAAACATCAAATAGGCCTTTCGGTCATAATCCCCATCCCCTGTCACGTTCTTCACTTTTAACAGGTTCGTAGATCCAAAATTGCTATTCGCTGCTGCTCCACCATTGATATACGTGTCTGCCAAGGGGAATATGGTATCCGTTTTCACAGAAGGATCCAGTTCATCAAGGTCTGTGGATGCTGCTGAAAAATAAACGATGGCGTTTACCACATGGATCACCCCATTGGTAGGTTCAAGATTAGAAGTAGCTATTTCCCACTGCTGGCTCGTCCCTTGGTTGACCAGCCCCACAAAATTGGTGTTGTGGGAGAGGTACATTGCTTGGCCACTTTCTGTAGAGTAAGCTATCGGTAAATTGCTTTCGAACAATTCAGGATCAGAAAACAACACCTTATCTTCCACGATATGGTACCTCAGTAGATTTCTCAAAATGGGCACCGGTACTTCCTCCAAACTCCCATAGGCATTCTCCTCCAAATATTCCTCAAAAGCCCTGTCTGTCGGGGCGATAAAGGTCCTGATTTGCTCAGCGCTGTACGCCTCGGTCAGACCTGCCAAATCAATGGCCGAACTGAGCATGGTAAATGATTCGTGAGACTGGAAATACTCCAAGGCAGGCATTTCCAACTTGCCAGTGATACCTGCAGGATGATAATCATAATCCTCCTGGACGGTGCAGCTGTAAAACACCACACCAGCAACGATGAGCGTAAGTAAAGCTCCATTGATTTTTATAGGTAAACTCTTCATTCCTTTTGGTTTTTGCGTTGATTATTTGATAACAGGAAGCTCTAATCCGGCTTAATTATAAAATTCATTCTGAACCAAATTTGGATTCCTGTTGATGGCATCTTGATGGATCGGCCATACCAAGTTTGCCCCTTCGCTCAAGCCGTTGATTGGTCCCATGACTTCCATCGCTTTCCCTGTCCTCATTAGGTCAAACCACCGATGTCCTTCATAGCAAAGCTCAATCAATCGCTCATGTAAAATCGCCGCCTCCAAATCACCGTACTGGGCATCGGCAGAGGACAAGCTCAGGCTTTCCAGCCCCGCCCTATTCCTAATGGTATTCAGTAAAGTCAAGGCTTCATCGACTTCTCCCAATTGATTATGCGCTTCGGCTTTCAGCAGTATGATATCCGCCAGCCGGACCATGACGATGTTATTTGCAGATGGATCTGGACTTTCATCATTAAAGCCCTCTCCAAAAAACTTCCAGATTTTTCGGGGCTGGGCAGAAGTCACATCGTAAATAAGCTCTTGTCTCTGGTCACCTTCTTCGAAGGAATTTCGAAAAGACTCGCTTGGGAAGAAGTTACTATCCGAGCCCAAGGCATATAATACCCGCAGGGAATTGGTTTGCACTTCATTGTAGCCTATTTCAAAAATGCTTTCGTTCGAGTATCCTTGCGTAAAAATCTTGGACCAGTCGCTGATGGACACCAAACTGTACAAGGAATTATCTAGCACTTTTTCTGCAGCAGCCACCGCACTGGTATAATCTCCCCTCCACATATACAGCTGGACCAACAAGGCATTGGCACCTCCCTGGGTAATCAAGTTCCGGTCCCTTTCACCCCCAAAACTAGCCCTACAATGTTCTGCAGCAAATAGGAGATCTTCCTCTATTTGATCCAGAATGGTTTCAGCATCGGTTCGCGTATTGAACAAGTCCTGCTGCACGCTTTCATAAGGCTCCAAAATCAATGGAACATCGCCCCAAATCCGCACAGCATAGAAATAGCTTAAGGCCCTCAAAGCCCTGGCTTGCCCCAATAACTGTAAGCCAAACTCCTCTCCATCCTCAAATACAGGCGGAATATATTTAATGGCATAATTGGCCCTGCTAATGGTCTCATAAAGATTGTCCCATCGAGCGGAGTTCAATGTGGGGTTCAGGTTATTATCCTGGAGCAAAAAAGGATCTCCGGACTGATTGGTACTCACGGCATCTGCCCTTCCCTCACCCCAAAGGGAGAAGTTGAGGGAAAATGTAGACTGTGCTGCATCGTATATTCCATAGACCCCGGATTGCGCATCACTGGATGTCTTATAAAATCCCTGGGCGGAAAAACTACTGACCGGATCTTTGTCCAACAAATTCTCCGAACAAGAGAAGAAGATGAGCGTCAGCATTGACATAAAGATATTCCTGCTACTATTCATAAGTTTTTTATTTACAATCCAATTGATAAGCCCACGATCACTGTTCTACTTTGCGGATATGACCCCTCATCCACTCCTATTCTCAGCCCACTGTACGAGCTCACATCAGGATCAAAACCGGTATACTTGGTCCATGTGATGAGGTTCGTCCCGGTGACATAGGCATCCAGCCGAGTTAAACCTATGCGGTTGACCAATTTAAGCGGCAAAGAGTAGCGTAGATTGACATTCTTCAATTTGATATACGAGCCATCCTCTACCCACCTGCTTTGAATCCTACTGTCACTTTGCAATGGGTCATCTTGTACTGGCTTGGGGTAATCCGTGATATCTCCCTGCTCTCTCCACCTGTTGAGGGCATCTGTGGATAGGTTATTGTACCGGACGATGGAATTACGCTGGTGATTGATCTCACTGTAGATTTCTCCGCCGTAGGAAAACTGAAACATGAAGCTCAGGCTGAAGTTTTTGTACGAAAGGTCATTGGTGATCCCGCCAAAAAAATCAGGAGTCGCATTACCAATTACCTGCCTGTCATTTTGATCGATGACATTGTTCCCGTCGAGGTCATGCCAGATGGGATCTCCTCCCTCATATACCGGTCCTTGGCCGCCATTGGTGACCCCATTGACATTGTCTTCATCCCTGGCATATACACCATCAAACCGCCATCCGTAAAAAGTGCCGATCGGATATCCTTCCTGGAGAATATGGTAATTCCCGTTTTGGATAAACCCATTGGTCAAAAGCTCCTCAGGAAGCTCCTTGACGATGTTGTTATTTGTACTGATGTTAAGACTTGTGCTCCAGTTGAAATGTTGTGTAGCGATATTATGTGTATTGAGCAGTACCTCTATCCCTTTGTTCTGGATCTTCCCAATATTTTGGGTAATGTATCCAAAGCCTGTTTCCCTTGGGATCGGTACATTATAGAGCAGGTCTTTGGTGTCTTTGATGTATGCATCTACCGTCAAGCTCAGCCTGCCTTGCCAAAATGCCAAGTCTATTCCCGCATTGTACTGTGTGGTGGTTTCCCAGGACAATCCCGAATTGGGCATTACCGTGGGAGCAGCTCCAGAATAATCCAGGTAGTTGGTTCCCACCATGAATTCACCCTGTGAAGTGTAATTCCCGATTGCCTCATTCCCCGTTTGCCCCGCGCTAAAGCGCAACTTCCCGTCATCAAGCACTCCCACATCACTTAAAAACCCTTCATCGGAAAACCTCCAACCTACTGAAGCCGAAGGAAAAAAGCCAAAGCGATTGTCCCTTCCGAAACGAGAAGAGCCATCCGCCCTTAAATTGGCTTCAAAAAGGTACCTTCTATCATAATCATAAGAAACCCTCCCAAAGTAAGAAAGCAGCGAATGAGACGTCGTGATGTTCACCCCTTGATTGGAGATTGTCCCTGCCCCATTCATGGTTCGGATATCATCACTGGGAAAAAACATCCCATCCAATCCCGTACGCTCATAATCCCAGTCCTGGTAACTGAATCCCACAAGTCCTCCCACATTGTGCTTTCCGTCAACTTGTTTTTGATAGGTCACTATATTTTCATTGGACCAAGTAAGGTTATTGGTAGACCGGACCGAGCCAGAATTATACCCTTCTCTATAATCCAATGTGGAAGGTATAAAGGTGTCTTCCTTCATGGAAAGAAAATCCACGTTAACTGAGGTTCTGAACTTCAAGCCTTCGGCTAATTGGTATTCCAGGTATTGGCCTGCTATTATCCGGTTGGTCTTATTGAGGTTGGTAGATAGCTCGGCAAGCCCTACTGGGTTTCGTTTACCAAACTGATACCCGTTGAGCGAGCCATCCGGCAAATACATCGAATACGATGGAGGACGGATAAGCAATTCACGAATGATGCTCAGGTTTCCCGTACCTGCTGCATTGATCCTGTTGTTGACGCCATTGGAGTAGGATATACTTTGCCCCACAGTAAGGCGATCAGTTACGTTGAAATCCACATTGAGCCGAGAAGTGATCCTGCGGTAGTTCGAATTGATGATGATCCCATCTTGGTCCAAAAACGAGGTACTCCAAGCATACTTGGTGTTTTCGGAGCCTCCCTGAATGGATAGGTCCACATTCGTCTGGACCGCCTTTCTGAGCAGTTCACTTTGCCAATCCACATCTCCATTGTTGGTAGAACTCAGTGAATCGACGATGGCAGAAACGGGCTCCCTTCCACCATCTGAGTTGGCATAGGAATCCAGTACGGCACTTCTGTATTGGCTGGCATTGAGCACATCCAGCTTTCTGGTAATTTGACTTACCCCCGTATGTACATTCACGTTAATTTGCGCCTTACCTTCTTTCCCTCTCTTTGTGGTGATCAGCACCACCCCATTTGCAGCCCTCGAACCATAAATAGCTGTAGAAGCCGCATCCTTCAGCACTTCAATGGACCCAATATCTGCTGGGTTAATGGCGGCCAATGGATTGAGGCCAAAATTCTCGGAGCCGTTTAAAGAAGACGTTACGTTGGCTTCGATCGGCACTCCATCCACCACATATAAGGGATTGTTCCCGGCATTGAGCGAGGAGCTCCCCCGGATATTGATTGTCATGCCTCCCCCTGGGGCTCCGGAATTGGATGTCACCTGCACACCAGCAGCCCTACCCTGTAAAAGCGATATGGGATCCTGCATATTTGTTTTGCGCACTTCATCACTTCCTACCGAGACAATAGACCCCGTCAAATTTCTTTTTTCCTGTACGCCATACCCCACGATAACCACCTCATCCAAATCACTTGCATTGGAAACGAGCGTCACATCCAAAACTGATCGGCTACCAATGGTGATTTCTTCCATGGAATATCCCAAATAAGAGAAAATCAACACATCATCCGGAGACACACCCTCAATGGAATAGGCTCCGTCCATATCCGTGACCACTCCCTTGGAAGTACCTTTTACCAATACTGAAACTCCGATCAATGGTTCACCACTATCTCCATCCTTTACCACTCCTTTCACTACCGTCCCTTGCGCAAGCAAACCAAAAGACCCAACCATACTTATTAAAATAATTAATAAAGAAAACCAAGATTTGGCCTGTACAAACCTGTTGAAATGCCCCATAGAATTTGGATTAAAATGTTTTCAGAAGAATTTTCATAATCATATTACCCAAATGTAAACTTAATGCAAAAAAATAGCAAACGTTTGCATATATTTTTCATTACACATTTTTTTATCAGTAAATTACTGGCGGTTGGGTACGTTTTTATTACATCCCTACTCATCATTTAAGAAGTCCTTTTAAAAATTATCCTTATATTGCAAACGTTTGCCGAAAGTTTTCCATGATTAAAAGAAGAATTACCCTAAAGGATTTGTCCAAAGAACTTGACCTGGCTGTTTCAACGATATCACGAGCCTTGGACGATCATCCTGGAATAAGCCCAGAAACAAAGGAAAGAGTCAAGCTAAAAGCCGATGAATTGGGCTTTACCCGAAACTCGATTGCGTCGAGTTTTAGAAAAAGTAAAACACTAACGATAGGGGTAATTGCTCCTCAGATCGATATCCACTTTCATTCACTTGTCATCAGCGGAATAGAGGAATATGCCTATAAGGCGGGTTATAACGTAACGATTTTCCAAAGCCGAAACTCATTCAAACGAGAAAAAAAAATCACCGAAACCCTGCAGAACAACATGTTTGCCGGAGTGATCATCTGCCAAGGAGCAGAAACAAGGGGCATAGATCACTTTAAGAAACTGAAAAAGATGAAAATGCCCTTGGTATTTTATGACCGAGTGCCTACGGGCTTTGAAGCGAACAAAGTGATCATCAATGATTTTGAATCCTCATTGCGGGCCACGGAACATTTGATCGAAAAAGGGTGTAAAAACATAGCACATATTGGCGGGCCTCAAACAACTGGGATTTTCAAATCCCGGTATGAAGGTTTTAGGAAAGCATTGGAAAATCACCATCTTGAGGTTTCGTCCAGTCTTATCCACTTTACAAAGGGCTTAACGTATGACGAAGGCCTGTCAGCTGCAAAAGAACTCCTTTCGCAACCCGTCAAACCAGATGGGATTTTTTGCTCCAATGACTACACCGCGGTCAGTGCCATTCAGGTGTTCCAAAAAAATGGATTCAAGGTACCAGACCAAGTGGCAGTTGTCGGCTTTAGCAACTATCCAATTTCCAAAATCATAGAACCCAACCTTTCTTCGGTAAACGACCGCGCATTCGAAATGGGCCAAGCGGCAGCCAAACTTCTTATCAGGCAAATTGAAGACGAGGAAGATGTGATCGAATCGGAAATTGTCACGCTAAAAACTGAGTTGATAATCAGGGAATCCAGTTCAACCCGAAATATGCATTAGCCTATCTACTCCACAGCACACAGGCATTGTGACCTAAAAATCACTCATAACCAATCGCTTCGCTGCTGTTTTCGATTCTTATTGGCGCCCAGACTGGCTCACCATCCTCCGCGGCGGATGCCTCATTCTCCAAACAGCCACACCACTTTACCTGACGGTCGTTGTCGCTGGACTAGACGTTGTTTCGGAGGATTTCCGTTATGTTATGTAGTGGGAATTCGGGTGGGGTTATTTAAGGTGCTTTTTGATCTTTTCAGGATTTTGGCTTGTGTGAAAAACCATTATTACAATCACTTCTTTTTCCGTTTCTTCGTAGATGAGCTTGTAATTCCATTTGCTGACCGACCGGTAATTGCCCGGCTCTTCCTTCAGAGATGGTTCACTAACGTATTTTTCAGGGAAGTCTCCTAGGCTTCTCGCCAAGGATAGTAGGGTCTGTCTTACCTTAAGTGCTCCCGAAGGAGAGTCTGCTTTAATATACTCGTAAATGTCCCGTAAGGACTCGATCGCTTCATTGTCCCAACGAACCGGCAATCGTTTTTTCTTTACCAATTTTCCGATTCTTTTTCCAGATCTTCCTGTGTCGTGTACTGTCCGGATTTCACCCGTTCAGATGCTGCCCTTACTCGGTCAACCAGCTTTGATTTGGTAAGGACCTCTCCTTTGGTAGTGTATCCCACTATGGGGTCTCCGGATGAGTGAAGTCCCCTTTCGATGATTTTAAGATAAGCATTGAGCAGTTCTTCATCTTCTATCCTGTCAATAAGGTCATGGATCGATTCCTTAACATTTGTAATAGCCATAATTATCTCCTTTTTCACAAAGTAACGATTTTTCACCGTATTTCCGTTCATCCTAGCGGATGGAACTTGTCCACCACTTCCTTCAACCCTTCCATGTCGTTCTTCGGGTGGCTTTCCATGCTGCTGATGTAGCGATGGCCAGCCAGGTATTGGGCTTTTCTCAGGTGGTACATTTTTACCCATTTTGGGATTACAGAAGCCCGGATCGGATTGTCATTCTGGATACCTGGATTGATCTTTCTGAACTTGACCATTAGCAGGGTCATCAGGTTGCTGAAGCTGTAACAATTGCTGCCTTCTCCGATAAATAGTTGGTCAGTTTCTTGTCTGATTTGGCTTTTGAGCTCTGGTTCCATCTTTAGGGTTTCCGGTCTCACTTGTAGCATGTAACCGTACATGTACATCACTTGGTGGGATTACGGTTGAATTAATCGTCCGTTGTTCTTCCAGCTGCCTGCCCCAAACGGACAGCAGACCACTTTACCTGACGATCGTTGTCGTTACTCTGCACGCCCTTTCGGAGGGTTTTCTGTTATTTTTAAAGACAGGTTTAAAAGTTTGATCGGCACTACACTTTTAACTTGGTGGGATTTTGCCTTGTATCGAAAACGGCAGCTATCAATATCGCCCTGTCTTCTTTGTAAACTTTGTAAACGATTTTGTAGTTGCCCTCGACCAAGTACTGGACCCCCCTGCCAACAACTTCCGGATTGTCCTCTATCTGTCCCATTTCTGGATGTTTTGTCAGTAAACGGGGCCTGTTGATGATCTTTTCCATTATTGATCTGGCCACTTTCGGGCTTGCCACTATTTTGTAGATAGGTATGTATTTCTTTTATGTTGGCTTTCGCCACATCAGACCATATGATTCGCATAGTTAAAGATTACCAGTTTTCGGATTCCTTTTCCAAACCTTCCTGTGGGTTGGTCCTTCCGTTCCTGTAATCTTCTTCTGCACAGTCCAGCAATGAACTGTACTGCTGGGAGGTCATCGGCTTCATCTTGGCTTCGTAGGCTTCGACAATGGATTTCTTTTTTAGCGTTTCCACTTGCTTCAACAGTGACTTGTCCTCTATCCCGGCCAGCCATTCTATCAATTCAATCTTCTTTACGGCTATGTTCATCGGTATCATTGTTTCTTGGTTTAAAGTTAACGATTATTTTGGTTATTTGGGTTCCTTACCCCATCGTATGGAACTTTCTCACCACTTCCTTCAACCCTTCCATGTCGTCCTTCGGGTGGCTTTCCATGCTGCTGATGTAGCGGGTGGCCAGCCAGGTATTGGGCTTTTCTCAGGTGGTACATTTTTATCGATTTTGGGATTACAGAAGCCCGGATCGGATTGTCATTCTGGATACCTGGATTGATCTTTCTGAACTTGACCATTAGCAGGGTCATCAGGTTGCTGAAGCTGTAACAATTGCTGCCTTCTCCGATAAATAGTTGGTCAGTTTCTTGTCTAATTTGGCTTTTGAGCTCCGGTTCCATCTTTAGGGTTTCCGGTCTCACTTGTAGCATGTAACCGTACATGTACATCACTTGGTGGAATTACGGTTGAATTAATCGTCCGTTGTTCTTCCAGCTGCCTGCCCCAAACGGACAGCAGACCACTTTACCTGACGATCGTTGTCGCTGAGGTTAACGTCCTTTGGAAGTACTTCGCCATGTCGCTTGGGTTGGGTTTTGTGGTTACCTATCCCGTTATCATCCATTTGAAAAAACCTGAAAAGAATAATTAATTGCTGACACCGTTTATCTAACAGACCTGTGTGATGGGGCTAAAGCTGTCTTTTGGCTGGGTTTCGTCGATTATCAAACAAGGTAATCAGTTCTATTTTGTCTTTCTTTATTTGGTAGTAAAGACTGGTTTGTTTACTGATCACACACCTTTTCACTTGTTTCTTTTTGCCCGATGTAGGGTAGATTTCTGGTCTTTCGACGATGAGTTCGAGAATGGACTGTAAGCGATCATTAACCTCATGGTGGCCTTTTCTCCCCATTGGCTTTGCAGGTAATCCAACAAATTCAGATAATCTTGTTTAGACCTAGGCGACCATTCGATTGGTTTGCTCATAGGTTGTATTTCTCTCGAACTTCTTTCATTACCTGCTCATGCGGTATGCCTTCCCCACGATCAAGTTGGGCCAGACCTTCATTAATTGCGATTCGCTCATCTTCGCTGATCTCATCCCACCAATCCACTTCTTTGGATTTTTTTAAGTTAATGAACTCTTTGAGTGTATTGGGATCATTCAGTCCCGCTAACCACTCCAGCAAACTTAATTTTTCAGCTTGTAAATCCATGACTATCGACTTTTCCTCAAAATAACGATTTTATATGTAATTCCGTTCATCCCATCGTATGGAACTTTCTCACCTCTTCCATGTCGTTCTTCGGGTGGCTTTCCATACTGCTGATGTAGCGGATGGACGTGTGGCAGCTGAACATAGTGAAGCTTTGGCGTAATGGAGTGAAGCGGCCTAAGCGGACACAGGAGCAGCCGTGAGGGGAAGCCGGAAGGCAAGGCAGGGGACGTGACAGACTAGGCTCGAAGGGTGGCATGGCTTCCTGTATGCCTTAAAATATCCAACACTTATACAGGGTGCCCTGCCGGTCTGGCGCGATCCCTGCTGCCCCGTCCGGACAGCACACCGCTATACCTGTGAACGTCGTCGCTGACGTAAGCGGGGTTTCGGAGGGTATTCCGTTATGATATGCCGTGGGAAGGATTAGTGGTTTTTAGGCTCCTGCTTTACATGCCTGATCCTTAGTATTCTGATCTCTTTGTCGGTATGCTTGTAGGCTATCCTGTAGGAATATTTTTCAAAAGCCCGGTAATTGCTGGGATTGTCTTTTTTTATCTGTCCATAGGGTGTTTTTCCGGATTTGATGGGAGTTGGTCAACTGCTTTTATTATTCCGCTCCTTACTTTCTCAGCATTGGAGTACGATTCCTCCAGGATTTTATCGTATATTTTTTTAAGCCGTTGGGATGCCCGGCTGTTCCAGTTGACCGTAGGTCTGTTGCTCGTTACCACTTCTTCATCTGTGCTTTTAAATCCTCATGGCTTATGTATTCCCCCCGGTCCATCTCTGCTTCCGCTTCATCCAGTTCACGGTTATATTGCTCAACGCTGATGCGTGTTTCCATCTCCCGTAAACCAAAGTCTACCATGTGTTTTAAAGCTTCTATCAACGAACGGTCGTTGATCTGTTCCAGCCGTTTGATCAATGCTTTTTTTTCTGCCTGGATATTCATCTGTATCATTGTTTCTTGGTTTAAAGATAACGATTTTTCACCGTATTTCCGTTCATCCCAAGGGATGGAAATTTCCCACTTCTTCCTTCAGCCCTTCCATGTCGTTCTGCAGGTGGATACGAGTTAAAACTCATCCCGAAGGGATAGCAATTATCCTTCTGCACTACCAAACTGTTTTGATGCATTTCCATTACTATAATGAACACTCATTTTCATGGACTTTCCGAGCATAGACGCTCCTTCTCCAATAGGTACCAAGACTAGCGAAGCGCCTTCTGACGGGATGGCCAATGCCACTCCCACATCAGCAACAACCTCTCCTCCTTTATCCAAAACCTCCCCCGTATCCATGGCAACTTCCTGCCCAAGCTCTTTTCCTGTCTTTATCACCGTATTGACATCATTGGCCACACCAGCAACCTGCATTGCAGCTTGGGTATTGAGTTCATGCCAGTGCCCCAGAACGGATTCCGAAGTCCCGGAAATAAGCCGCTGGGAAAGTGCAGGTGCCCGGCTTATTATAGCTGAATCCTTTGCTTTCAGCCCCGTATAAATTGACTTGATGGTCTGTCAACCGGTCGGACTGTCACCATTAGAACTAAAGAATATTTAGGACTATAAAACTCCGTCAATCGCCGAACAAAAGATCATAAAACCCAAAAATTTCCATTCGTTTTCTTCGGTATTGTTTTAATTCTTTGGGGACTTCAGCCCATCCCTCCCAGGGGACTTTGATTTCCACCGTGTCCGGAACCGGGTAATAAAGCAATGCCTCCGACAGGTCCAGTTTCTCTTTGCTGAATTCAATGACATACCTGTCCCCGACCCTAACAGAGTAATCCCCCATCCCGGTTCCTCCTTCAATTTTTCTTCCTTGGTAGTAAAACTCGAATTTTATAGCGGTGCCTGATTTCAATCCAGTCGCCTTTCTTACTACTTCCCCTATAGTATAGTTTTTCTCGTAGGAGGTATAATATATTTTCCAGATAATAAAGCCAATGAAACATATAATTAAAACCAAGAACAATTCCTTTTTATCACTCATCTGTAAACCCTTTTTTCACCCCTGTACCTACGGTATTTCTTAGGTTTCCGTTAAAACCATTAAAGAACTCAACAACTCCCTTTTCGACTCCAGCCACCCCCATCTTATCGGTGTGCCATTTGTTAAAGCCTCCGATCAATAAATCAGTGCCAAACTGAGCAGCATTTTTTCCTGTTCCAACAGTGACAACTCCCTCTCCCGGGGTATAATCCAGGATTGCCATTCCTACGAAACCATATTTACTGAAAGCCGCAAATCCGATATCGGCTATATCCACTTGGGAAAGGTCTCCATTATAAAGTAAACTGTTCATAATCTGAAATCCGGCCTCCAAGGCCATATCCCCGCCTGCTTTATTTGCTAAGGTTTCCAATAAAATCGGACTCGCTGCAATGGCCAAAATACTCCCGGTCACCCCATATTTGTACATGTTCCGAATACCGTCAAGGTACTCGGAGTTTTTGCTCTGCTGTGCCTCATAGTCACTGTAATGGAGGGTTCTCCCTCTGGATAATAAATCCCGAGCCTCCTTTGCACCTCTATTCTGAGCAACATACCCCAGATTCCTATAAACAGTATTGGTACTATTTCTGAACTGTTCGAAGAGTAGGGAATAATCCGGAGTTGATTCCTGCAATCTACTGGCGGTGACCGTGACTTCCGGCAGATCCACTTCTGGACAATCGTCACACTCCCCTAAAAGTCCAGTTGGGTCGTTAAATTTGATCGGGTTGTTAAACCCAAATACCATTGGACTTATTGATGTGTACATATCAGAAAGTTTATCAAGTCCCGAAAACCGTCCAATTGAAGGATCATAGAACCTGTTTGGCGTCCAGTATAAACCAAGATTCAGATCATCAATCAATTCCCTTCCCCTGTTAAAAAGGTATTTCTGTTCCATAGAGCTTGGCCTCTGATAAGAGTTAAAGGAGTGGCCAAAAAGATAGTAATTATAGCATTTTTTCCGCTGTCACCGTTTTATGGTCAGTACCAGTCCGAGAAAAACAGCGGTTTTCCCAAGGACTCCCTTCCTCTTGCCAACAATTTTCGAAAAAGCCTTATGCCCTTTTCCCTGTAAGATATACTTTTACCATCCTACTGCCTAGCTCCCTTCCATTGAAGGGACACGTTCTTAAAAGAAATCAAATAGAAACACAAAATGAGCTCAATAATTATTGGTTATATTCTATTATAAACTCTGGAATTTTCTCCCAACCTTCCCAAGGAGAATCTATCGGATCACTAATAGGGAAATCTAACAATATCTTTGATTTCTTGATATCTTTAATTGGAACTTCAACGATGTATAACTGTCCTTTTTTAGGATGATAGATACTTCGTGGTGATAATTCACTATGCTTGTTTCCGTAAATTGTAAAACTAAATTCTACTTTTGGATCTTGTCCCCAAGCCGGGATGATTCGATCAACTTTACCCACTACATACCTTTTTTCCAAGGAATCGTAGCCCTTTCGCCAAGTAACATGAACTATAACCACAGTAACAATCACTAAAATTGCTTTACCTATTAATCCTTTTGTTTTTGAGGTCATTATTCCTTTGTTTTTGAATACTCTCCAATCCCTTTTCTTGCCCCGCTAAAAACATTGTTATATATTTTTATGACATTTTATCTATATCAGAAATATTTAACAATTCTGAATGTCCTAAATTGAAAGTACCGACGCCTAATTCAACTCCTGTTGAAAACAATGATTTTCTATTTTCTCCGAAACCAAATGTTGTATTAATCCCATCTTGAACGTTGAAATCAATAAACGCTTGACTCACGAACGAAAATTTACCAAAAATACCCGCCCTGTCGGTCTGGCACGGTCCCTGCTCCCCGGCCAGACAGCACACCGCTATACCTGTGAACGTGGTCGCTTCATCGTACGTCCTTTCGGAGCAGGGTATATAAGTTTGCTAAGAACTTCTTCCCGTTATTTTATCAATATCCATTTCTGTTGGAAAAAAGTCTGTGACATACACCTTTCCTTCATTCTCCTGGATGTAATAAATGATCTTGATGTCTGCTCTTTTGGTGCGGTTAAAAAGAAGGAACCTGTATTCCCGCTCCCTACCTGACAGCCACTTTTCCTTTTTGCCCCGATGGGGAAGGTAATTTAATCCCTGAGCCATACCTTCCAGTTCATCCGCCAGTTGCTCTGCACGGCCTATCGGATAAAGTCCGTACAGATATTCGAGAACTTCGTAAAAATAATATCTTGATAAGGGAGTAAATTCTACTTGATACTCTCGCGTTTCTTCTTTTTCCACTGTTGAAAATCAGTATTGAATTGTTTGGCACTGATTGTTTTTCCCGCTTCGATCTCTTTTTCTGATTGTTCCGTCCTGCTGATCATTTCCTTTTTCAACAGGCTTTCAGATTTGTCTTTCTTCTCCGCCCGGACCATACTATGGACCAACGACAAAAACCTGTCATCCGCTTTGTCCACATATTCGTGGATTTCCTTACGTACTGTTGAAGCTTTCATATCTTAATACTTTGTTCCACAAAATAACGATTTTTTACCGTATTTCCGTTCATTCCAAAGGATGGAACTTTCTCACCTCTTCCTTCAGCCCTTCCATGTCGTTCTTCGGGTGGCTTTCCATGCCGCTGATGTAGCGATGACCAGCCAGGTATTTAACAGTTTTCTGATTATAATTGGTGATAGGGTCAGGATTAACTAACCTAACACTACTAATTGCAATTTTAGTTTACACACTTTTTGGGATAGTGTCACCATCGGGATCAATTCTTGAAACAGGGCTGTTCTTAACATAATTGTAAGGGGGCGTCCATTCATTATCCTCGGTAAAGGCGTCAATTGAATTAAACCTACCTAACCTAAACCAAATATCCTGTCATTAAAATCATAAACAAACCATTCCTGTTGTTCCTCATTTCCTCCGTATTTGAATTCCTGCCCCTCGCTTTCCGGCCTCGTATACGAGTTAAAACTCATCCCGAAGGGATAGTAATCATCCTTCTGCACCACCAAACTGTTTTGATGCGTCACCTTAAAGTCGTCAAAAGCCTGCCCGCCGTGGCGGGAACACTTCGATGCGCTTGCCGCTTTCGTTCGATAGGTAAATATACGCAAGTCCGGGCTTTTTCACAGTAATTGGCCCTGTTTTCAGGTATTGGTGAGGGATGTCACTGCCGTTTTCCAAAGCTGCACTGGTCACGGGCACGTAGGACATGTGCTGTAGGTTGCCCTGTCTGTCCGTAATGATGAGGTTCAGGTAGGCCTTTGGCCCCGAGGACTGGTCGCTACCGTGGTCCATCAGGCCGCTGATCGGCGCGATCGGATCGGTGCCTGCCGTGGCTCCGTCCACCACTATATGGCTGGCATTAGAAGATAGGTCATTGATCAGCTGGGCGAAGGAGGAGCCTGATTGGCCGGTGGTGGACGGGTCGAGGTATTTTGCCCATACCTCTGCCGACACCTGGTCGCCGGGCTTTACCTCCAAGGACTTGGCTAGGCCATAGATTTCATTGCCCATACCGTTCAGCCGCATCGAATAGGTCTTGGCACTGCCTGCGTCGGTGTGGTCGAAGAGGTCGGCGTTGATGGCCTTCCTATACCTGACTACTCACTAAAAATGTCCCCTGTACATTTCCTTATATGATCAGCTTTTATGCCGTATCAGCTAAAACACCTTTACTCCGGTGCGGGAAAATACATCTGCCCCAGATTTCCCCCAAGCTAAAAACTTGAATCAAAGCAACTTTTCGACAAAATACGTACTAATCATTCATGTTAGACTGTAAAATAAAAACAGTAATAATTAGCCCATATAGCAAATAACAACAATACCTTCCCTTTTTTAAGTTTTTATCCCCTGCATTATCAAAAATAATTGGAAGTAAAATCATCATCCGATAAAATCCAGATAAAAATGGATCAAATAAAAAATAAACATAATTTCTACTTTTCACCTTATTTGTTTTTTTTAAATAGTTAAAGTGATAATACATTTTAAATTGCCAAATGACAAATATAAATATTATAAAAAAACCTACTTTTAGTTGATTACTCATTGTTACTGTTGATAAACATTTGATTATTGTAATTTAATACACTAACTCTTTCTTCCTTTGTCAGTGTTTCAAATTCAATGTGTACAGACTCAGAAGATTTGGTTTTATTTGATTCCTTTTCACCTAAATTACCAGCCTTGAAATTTAATGACACGTTTTGTTGCATTTTATTAACCTGAGCTCGACTTATTTTTAGCATTAAAAGCGTCATTGCGAACCCTTTTTAGGAGGATGTGGGTTGGAAAAGGGTGTGGCAACTCGCCGCGGCGAGCTGCCACGGCTTCCACCCGCTCAGACCTCCCTCTAAGCCTCGCAGTGCATGTTCCGACCACTGTACGGAAACGGTTTTATAATCGAACTGAGGTTATTAGGTACACTCTTACGGACACACATACTTTTTTTAATAATGCATAGATATTGCGGTGCAAGTTTTTAGGTTCAACCCCGAACTTTTTGATGAAGAATCGTATAATTAAAAAAATAGCTTCAGCTGGTTTTTAATTCCTAATAAGGTAGCAAATCCGGTAATAAATGAACTCTACTAATAGTATAAAGCCCAATTAGGATTACCAAAACTATTAAGAAGTAAATCAACTCATACAGTCCTCTTTTCTTTAGGTTCAAGTACAGCACAACTATCTGAATAAGTAAAACTGGTAAATAAACCGCATCTATATTCAGTTCTTTTGCATGATCACTTGCTCCCGTCCCTGCAAGAAAAAGGCCGATCACAGTTAGCCAACGAAGGGCAACAAAAGCAACAATATTGATTAGCGCAATTGCTATTTTTTTTCTCATTGCTTTACCGTTACTTCAATACCGTATTCATCTTGCATCCTCTTAATAAAGTCATCTACAGTTGACTGATCAGTGGACTCATTATTATATAAAAATGAATCAATGAAAGCTCCAACCTCTTTTGTAAATCCAGTAGTGCTATGTGCTGACAATATTGAATTCCCAATATCAGATTCAAACGCTGCAAGCAAGCCTCCCATTTCGTTACCCGATAATGCATCGCTGGTATGGTGCATTGAAAATTCATTGCCAGAAAATGCCTGCAAACTCCCAGATTGGTGGGGAGCCAGATGCAAAACATATTGAATAACATTCGATGGATCATCAAATTGATCGGCATAAGCACCAATTAATTCAAGTAACCCCTCGGTGTATCCAGTTGCAAAAGCACCACCTCGGCTATGGGAATATATTTGAATTTTCTCTATGATTTTATCCGACTCAGGGTCTCTCGCAAGCTTGTTCAAAATTGACTTAAAGTCTCTTTTCGCTTGAAAGTAGCCTGCATTATGTCGTCCGGCTGGACTATTCCCTCCATTCACCCAACTTCCTTTGGCTGAAAGGGGAAAGCCATCCCTAGAACCAAAATTAGTACTAAACCTATCCCCATCAACAAAATGTAATTCTCCTCCGGGATTAGCTACTCCAGAATTCTTAATGGTTTCCAGTAACTGTGTATCCCAATAGCTGGCATCACCTCTCTCTGAATTTGACATAATTCGGCCGTTTATAAAAATTGGCAGCTCCCCATCTAAATCAATAAAATTTATGGGGTTGTTTAGGGAATATACATAAGGAGAAGACATTTCCAAAACATCTGCTGCGGGATCAACCACTCCCCACCTTCCCAGATCACTCATATACATCCTCGCACCAAAATCATCCCACCCTGTCAGTGCCTGCCTTTCCTTTCCATTAAACTTAAACTTCTGCCCGACCGAAGACGGCCTAGTACAAGAATTAAAGCTCATCCCAAAAGGATAGTAATCATCCTTCTGCACCACCAAACTGTTTTGATGCGTCACCTTGAAATCGTCAAAGAACACTTCCAAACGGGAACCTGTCTCGTTCGATAGGTAAATATACACATATCCTGGCTCTTGGATAGTGATCGGGTTGATTTTTAGGAATTGATGGGGCACATCGCTGCCGTTTTCCATAGCGGAAGTGTTTACCTGCACGAAGGAGCTGGTGACATAGTTACGGCTCCTGTCCAGCACCAGCAGGTTCAAATAAGCCTTGGGGGCTCCGGCATCCCCGCTACCATGGCTGATCATCCCCGGAAAGGGAATGATCGGCTCCATTCCAGCCGTGGCTCCGTCCACCACTATATGGCTGGCATTAGAAGACAGGTCATTGATCAGCTGGGCGAAGGAGGAGCCTGATTGGCCGGTGGTGGACGGGTCGAGGTATTTTGCCCATACCTCTGCCGACACCTGGTCGCCGGGCTTTACCTTCAAGGACTTGGCTAGGCCATAGATTTCATTGCCCATACCGTTCAGCCGCATCGAATAGGTCTTGGCGCTGCCTACGTCGGTGTGGTCGAAGAGGTCGGCGTTGATGCGGGTGACTTCACCGTAGCGGATGAAGTACGTATCCTCGTAGTCCTTGGTCTTCTGATCGTTCTCTGCCGTGGCCAAGTAGATGTCCGGCGCATCGGGCTTGGTCTTAAAAGTCACCCGGACATTGCCCAGGTGGTCTTTGAGGTGGTATTGGTAGTCCCAAGACGAGATGGTTTCGCTATCGCTCGCCATGACGGGTACCACACGGCCCTCGTCGTGCTGGACGAACTGCAGCTTGTCGTCCTCGTAGACGAAGCCGCCCATATAGTCGGACACCTTCGACTCCCCGCTGTCCACTGTCTTCTGGGACAGCTTGGTTCCAGAGGCATCGTAGCTGTACTCGATGTACTTATCGGCACTGAAGGCCACTTTCTGCGGCAGGTTCAGGTGGTTATAGGTGATCGAGGTGATGCCCTTGTTCCGGTCTTCCTTCATATTGCCATTTTCGTCATAGAAGTACTCCGTCGTCTGGTTGGTGCCATCCTTAAAGCCCTCGGTGCTTCCCGAGGCATCCGCCACCTTGCTGAGTTGGTTGCCCTTGGCATAGGTATAGCCCAGCTTGTCGATGTCCACGTTGGGACGGTTGTCGTCATCGCCCTTGCGGTTCAGGCTCTTGATATTGCCGTTCAGGTCATAGCGGATCCCCGTCACGTCAAAGCCCATGGCATTGCCCGTGTCGTTGTGGCCGTAGTCGGCCGCTGTCAGCCGGTTCATTGCATCATAGTGGTAGTCATAGCGGTTGGTCACGGACTCGTAGGGGTTTTTCCATACCGTGCTGCCGATATTACCGTTATAGGCCTGGTGGCCGCTCGGGGCATTGTCGTAGTGCAGGTCCATTTCGAAGAGCTTCGATGTCCCGTCGGAGACATTGTTGATCTTGGTCAGCCAGCCGCGGATATTATAGACATAGTCGATGTCCTCGAAGCCATCGGCCAGGTCCTTGTTCACCAGTTCGCCCAGTTCGTTGTAGGTATGGCGCAGCAGGGTTACCGGAGTGGCTCCATTGATGCTGTGGTTCACCGTCAGCAACCTGCCCGCATGGTCGTAGGTGTATTCCTGGGCCACTTCCATAGGGCCCATATCCGCTGCCGGATTATGGTGTAGCAGGTGGGTCTTCCTCACCCTTCCGGCAAAGTCGTACTGGGTAGTGACCACGTCCTCGCCTTTATGGTGGTTCAGCACCTTGTACTGGATCAGCCGGTAACGGTCGTCATAGAAGTTAACCGTTTCGATATAGTCGTTGGTGCTGCCCAGTATTTTGACTTTCGTGCCGGTTACCTGGCCACGCATGGCGGTGAAGGCCTTGGGAATGATTTTGTGGTCGTCATCACCGAAAACGCCCGTAGGCAGTGCGAACTTTTTGTCCGTAAAGGCATAGTTGTCATAATAGGTCACCGTGTGGACCTCGGCCTCCGTGATGCCCTTCGGGTAGACGGTGTCCGAGTACTTGGTCGTACCGCTGCCCGTATAGCTTTCGTGGCCTGACCCGTCAGCCAGTGCCTGCGTCACGGTACTGCGGCTGCCGATCACCTTCTCGCCCGTCACCACCGGACGGTCCAGGGCATCGTACTTGGTAAAGGACCATTTGTTGGCATTCTCCCCGCGTTGGTTGCCATCTTGGGTAAGCACCAGCCTGTCCAGCTTATCGTAGACCATATAGACCGGCTCCGCACCGGGCACCCGCTTCTCGGTCATGCGGTTACGGTGGTCGTACCGGTACTGGAAGGCCCAGTCGTCCAAGTAGGACTGCGCAGGCATCGCACCAACGGCCTTGATCTCCACGCCATCGCCCAGCACATCCCCGGGCTTCACGGTCACCGTTGCCGTGGGAATATAGGCCACCTTGCCACCCGACTGGGCGGCGATGTCGGCATAGTCCACGTCCTCGCTCACCAGGTAATAGCCTTCGGGAGCTTCCATCTCGGCCTTGGCATAGCCCTTGGAGGCCTCCGGCGGCAGCACATAGGACAGGTTGCCATACTGGTCGTACACGTAATAGGTGTCCGCCCACTGGCCATCGGGTGCCTGCACCCGCTTCAGCACCACACGATCCTGTAGGTCCCTGAACTCAATGGTCTCGTGCTTTTCCTCATCGGTGGTCACGGTCTTGTACAAGGTACCGGGCTTATAGTAGCGATAGGCGATCAGCCTGTCGCCTTCCACTTCCCAGAGCACGGCCCTGTCCTCTTTCGTGTTGGACAGGTAGTCCATGCGGACGGGCCGACCCGTTTTATTGCCTTCTTCATCTACTTTTTTGGCCCAGCTGTCACCGGGGGCATAGCTGGCCATGACCCTGTTCAGCGGCGAGCCGTCAAACTCGCTTTCGCTGAAGGCCACTTCGCCGACCCCGTTCCCGAAATGGTCATCATAATAGGCCTGCTGCTGTTCGTTCCAGCCTTCCACATAGTGGCCATTGCCTTGGGAAGTGCTGGCATAGGGCAAGAACTTCCTGGCCTCCCGGCCAAAGGCATCGTATTCCACGCCGGCCACGATGTCCTTGCCAGTCGGGCTGGCCGCCACCTGCACCTGCTGCATCGGACGGCCAAGGCCGTCGTAATAGGCAAACTGTTTTTGGGAAACGCTACGGTCACCCGTTTCAAGCTCAGAGGAATTTTGAACAGGTACTGTTGCGGTATAGGTCTTGATATAGTTATACGATGAGTTTTCGTCAAGGGGGGGATTGACAATGGCCCGAACATCTATCATAATGGTTTCACATCCCGAGGAATGTTTATAGGCCAATTTATATGTAGTAGTCGCTGATAGGTATTCTGTTGTATAACTCATATCACTCGATAACAGTCTGGTACCCTCAGCGTTGTACCACTGGTAAGTGTATCCACTTGGGGAGGTATTTGCAATAAGGGTTACTTGTCCAGCGCCCGTACGACTGACGTTTTGGGCCGAAGGAACCGTTCCATCACAAGGGTTTTCCACTTTTACATTCAAAAATGTGAAGTAATAATTATCATAAGTAACGTAGCCATAATTTATACTTTGGGCACCTTCTTCAAAAAAAAACAGACGACTTTCAAAGTCTGTTTTATTTATAAAGGTCACACTCGAACCACCCCAATACCCATCACCCCCTGACGGAGGTGAAATGGAGATTCCATTTTTGGAAAATTCGGCCCTGTACAATATTTGGTTTCTTAACGGAACGCTCGTGGGACCAGTGATCTTTACTTCTATCTGTCCCCAAACAGTTAAGGACAGCAACAAAAAAAAGACACTTAGAGCTGCAAAATATTGGGGATTTCTCATGGCTTCTCGGATTTATTGAATATTAACTTGGCCATCAAACCGGACTTTTCCTCAGGTACCAATATTAGCCGTTCATCCTTCAAAAGCTCGATAACATAGGCCTTTCGATCACTGTCTGTGATTATCCACAGTGTCCCGTCCTCATCCAATGTCCAGGAGCCATTCACTTCCTCCTGCTTTCCCCTGAAAGAAAAATAGGCATTGAAGCTTCCGTTGTTAAAGAAACGGAATACCTTCGAGCCCATGTCCTTTATGATCTCTTCTTTCTTTTCAGGAGGAAGCATATCCAAGGTCTTTTGCTCTTTGTCTAGCATTTCTGATTCCAGAACTTCTGTGTCCAGTATCCATTTTCCCCGTAAGTACGTATTCTGAGCCATAGTCTTACATGGAATGATTATATAAAAAGCTGTCGTCAATATTATTATTAAAGTAAATCTATTCATCGTCTTGTCTTATTGGTCTTTTTCAGCATAGTGGTAATTGTAGGTTTCCAGCACATTCCCTTCATGGTCCTTGATGGACTTCAGCCTGTTAAAGTCGTCGTACTCATAATAGATGGTGATACCGTTGGGGTCAGTCTCACTGGTCATGCCCACTAGTGGATCGTAGGTATAGGTGATCATTTGGGCATCTATCGGATGGAGCCGGACATCATCTATGTAAAAGTCTGTTTCTCCTATTACTCTACCTGCACTGGAAGCTTCAATGGTCACCGTATCTTCGAGACGGTTCCAGGTTTCACCATCATTACTGCGCCAATAACTAAGTATATACTTTCCTGGAATTTTGTCTCTCAATTCCAATGTATACTTTCCGTTATAAACAAACTTCCCCGTCCGAGCGTTGGATGAGGCCTCTCCCCCGCTATATTCCTCAAACCCTTCATATAGTGACTGGCCTACCCTGCTTATGTCAATGGCTGTCTCGCTGTACCTTAGTTTCATGGTAAAGCCTACATCTGCCGGTTTGGTAAAATTAATGTGGTAGACGCCCGGGTCAAGTGAAAGCGACCAAGTGGCAGGCAGTCCGGCCGCTTCATAAAAAGACTTTTCAGCATAGACGTTTTTACCGTCCGATGACACCAACTGAAGAGATACTTCACCAGTACCATTGCCCTTTGCAGAATAAAGCGACGTGATCTCAAGGTTTGCCGTTTGTGCAGAGGATATGGTTATATAAAAAAAGGCCTTGCCCTTAGTATATCCCTTTGCCGGGTCTTGCGTTGTATTTGCATTCACCCAAGATTCACCTGAGACCTCCATGCCTCCTTCATCGTTTTTCGCATTCACAATCTTGGCGACCGGATACTGTCCATTATATCCCCAGATATAACTAGTCACCGTCCCGTCTTCCTTGGATACCGCTGTGGGATTGCCATAGCTGTCGTAAGCATGGTAGCGGAGGCGGGGTTCCAGGGGAGCATTGCCTTTCGCAGCTTTAACTATTGAAGGAAGTACTGTTCCATTGTCTGTCTCTTGGTAGGTTGTTCTCTGGGAGGAAATTTTCTCCCCATTTCGCCAAATCTCCACCTGGATGGGGGTGGCAATACGATGCTGTTCTACGTGCTTAAGTTTACCAATGGAAGTATATTCTTGTGAGGATAAGTTTCCTCCATTCAAGAATGATTCGCTGGTAATATCATCAGGGTAATAGGTCTTCGTTGTAACCTTATTCCCTTTGGAGGTGGTTACTTCGGTCCTACTAGGCTGAAGGTGGACTGGATTATCATAATAATACTTGTTAACCACTTCTATAGTATCTTCTCCATTGGAATTGAATGTTCTTTCAATTGTTTCATCCAAATAATGCCAATAAGAGTTCAATGAATACTCCGTAATGTCCAAATTATCGATTTCATTTGGATACGTAAGAACCTCGCCAACAGACTTATTACGGCAAGGATGATAAAATATCAATTCAACATTGTTATGTTTACGAGCCAAACATACCCAATCTCGCTTCCAAGGTATTGCAAACCAAGAATGCCCATGGTCAGTTATACAGGTTGAATACTTATATGTTTTATTGATATCTTCTGCCTTACACTGGTAGGTTACAGATCCGGTAGGACCAACAAAATCATATTTTTTATTGATGGAATATCCATAAGTAGTTTCAGAAATTCTTTCGTCCTTCTTATATTTATTTTCAATTTCTCTTAGAACAACTATATCGGAAGATTCAGTAACCTTAAAAGCCCTTTGATAATGTAACTGCCCATTATCCCATCCCGTATTGTTCCAAGGGGAGCTGGCTATATAATCTCCCACTATAGGATTCCCTTGTGCATCACTAGACATAAGAAATTCTTTCTCTTCTCCACCATTCTCAAAATCATCTCCACCATGGCTAATTGTTACATATTCATAATAGGTCGTGCTGTTTCCAAAAGAATTAAACAACGGTCGAACTGAACTTGAATTCAACGTGGTATAATAAGTCTCTACAATCGATACCATATCCTGACATTTGGTCTGATTAGTTTGCTCTGACAAATAGTATGAGGGGATTCCTTCGACTCCAGAAGAAACCAATGGCGTCTCTTTTTTTCCATAATAATACCGCTTTTCAACAGGATCACTGTATCCGTTTTGAAAATCCTTTGATCGCTTTATCCTGACCCCGCCAACAATGATGTTTTCGTAAACTTCTTCAGGGAGCGCAGTGTGGTAATAGATCATTAAATTCGCACTTACACAAGTAAATGTTGGTTGTATCCTTACTGTATAACTGTGTCCTTTTTTTATTTTAAGATAAAACTGACGGTTAGTAGTTTCATCCGATACAGTCAAACTACCTCCGCTAGAAATTGACCCCGATTGAGTTTTTCTAATTATTTCTAAGTTCTCACCGGTTTGATCATCTACTACGGTAATATGAGCTTTGGACTTACCCACATCCTGAAGTTGGTCACAATCGTATGCATTAAACCCTCCAAAAGCAACCATACTTGCCTCGTAGTCAAAAGGAGCTGTTGGGATCGTCCCTACCTTGTCAAATTCGCCACGTCCACCAACATCGCTTTTTCCTGTATTGATAGTTAATTGGAGCAATTCTGCTTCAGGAGCAATGGTTTTTTTTCCATTATAGGTATTCGGTTCGTATTCAAAAGTCGTAAACCCTTTTGTTGGATAAGTTATTTTTTTCAACAACCCCTTGACGGCATACGTAAAATCCACTGATTTATCCGCTCCTATATTAAGGGAACTAATTTCAGTTCGAATAGAAGGATTGTTAAACAGATTTGGGAAATAGTTTTTGTTCGATTTTTTACCATTGTAGAAGCCCCAATGGTCTTGTGCTGCTGATAATCTCATTGCAAGACCTTCGGGATCATGGTACGAAAAAGAAAACGATCTATTCACATCCCTCTCCGTTATTTGCTCCAAGAAAACCCTGTTATTTGCCGTAAACTTATACTGAAAACCATAAGCTTCTATTACTTTATCTTCCTTGCTTTTTATAACTATATCAGACACCAAGTCAAGTCCACCTACACCAGGGTGTCCTTTATTGTGCTTAAGGTCTATATAACCGTTTTCTGGATGGTTGCTTTTTAGTTTGATTAATCGCCTACCCTGAACCGTAAGATTACTGCTTATTACCGGATTAACTGTGTATCCAGGTCCAGTCCCTGTTGAATTTGAACAGCCGTTTTGATAGGTCGGGGTAGGAACTGTTATTGACTCGGATTTGCTTAAGGTGTAGGAGTAGTTATCATTTTCATAAATAAATTCAACCACGTCGCCGCTGATGTGTTCTATTTTTGAAAGGTACCATGCAGTAATATAGGCAATCGGTTCAGGGCGAATACCTCCCCCAGAACTACGAAACATTGACTTTTCTGCCTCTAAGAAAAAATAGGATGTGCCATCAGGTGTAATGATCTTAAAGCCCCCATCATTTGAATAATAATCAATTCTCAGATCTTTATAGGGCATCATGATGATTTCATGGTTGTACCCTTTTACAAAACTACCTGTATATCCCATGAAATTATAAGAATAAAGGTCTTTCTCGGTATCTATTTGTTGTTGGCCCGCCAAGTAGAAGAATTCCAATGCCATAGGGCTCTGGTATCCAGCTTCATGGATATCTTTTTCTGGATAAAGTATCCCCTTGTCACTATCAGGCCTATCTCTTACAATCCTAGTAATCACGCCTCCCACGTTCAGGTTCCATCCCAAGCCGACGTTCGTTGAAATCTGGTCTACTTTAATCCCATTGCTTGAGTAGCTCAATGAAATAGGAACATTGATTTTTCCGGCTTTATAGTTGTAAATTGGAACGGAAACATTTGGAGTCCCACTAAAAAGTCCTACTGGCGTCTGACCAAATTTTCCCAAACTATATGCAGTTGGTGAAGGGGGACTAGCTTGGGCAACTCCGTTCCTTGCCCAAAAAGCAGTAGGCTTTTAAAAACAAAAACAACCCCTATCCCTACTTTGAATATTTCTAAAAAACGCTTGTGATTCATTGTATTTATGATTCTTGTTAACATAGAGTTTATATGCTGCGTGTATATGTAATAGCTAATCTTTGTATCCTATTTCTAATAACCCAAACACACGAAACGGCCTTCTAATTGTCAATAATCAAAGTAAACAGAGGCTAACCATTTACCTAAAACGGAATTCTTCTTTCACCCTCCTCCATCCACCCCAAACCCCACCCGAAACACCCAAGGGCTCCCATAAAGGGGGTTGTCCCGGCTGCTAAAATTATACAGCAGCTGTGCTTGGCCCTGGACTTTTCCCTTTAGGCGGAAGCGCCTCTCCAGGCCGGCCAATACGCTGAAATACCAGTCCCTGCTGACCTGCTTGTCCGCTTGTGTCACTTTGCCTTGCAGTCCCTCGTATTCTCCATGGAGATAGAACTGCTTGATCAGCTGATGTTCGGCAAATGCACGAGCACCCATCACTTTTGGGTCCGCAGCACTGTTGGGAATATCCTTGGTGGCCACTGTGAGCCGATAGGTACCGCCAAGGCCAATGTCAAACTTCTTGTTTACCCGGTAACTGATCTCGGGGTTCAGGTCTACTTTGGTATCCATGTCCACATGCAGCTGGAAACTACCGCCAACAACCAACCGGTCCTTTAGCCGTTTGCCCTTTAGCGAACTTGCTTTGGTGGCGGTAGAGAGGTCATTGGCATCGGGCACCTCGCTATAGCTCTTTTTAAGCTTGGCCATCTGCTCCTTGGCCTTTTCCAAGGCCTCTGGCTTGTCCTTAAAGTGGTCGCCCGCCTGGGCAGTGGCCAGTTTGAGCGCCCCGTCCTTGTCCATGTCCCCGGACAGATAGCTGTTTGCCTCCTTGAACTTAGCCAGTTCCTTGTTTTCAAATCCCCCTGGAAGCTCCGGTGCTTTCTCGTTGACGATATCTTTGGCGATGGCTTCCGTCTTGCCTTCGTATTCCTCGGCGAGCGCTTTTTTCTTTTGCTCCACCATAAACCTGATCTCGTCCCGGTCCAGGCTATCGATGGCCTTCAGGCTGTCCCGATAGCTTCTCAAGGTCTTTCTGTAAGAGTCGATTTCCCCTTCCAGCCCCTTGTAGCGAGCGAGATAATCGCTGCCGTCCAGTTCTTCCTTGATCTTGCTTACCGATCGGTCCTTGGCCACTGTTTTGGTCTTCTCCCAAGAGGCCAGCTCTTCCAAGCGGTGAAGTGTATCGGTATAGATATAGTACTGCTCTTGTTGCTTGGCCAGCTGCCCCCTTCGACTCCGCTCAGGGAGCAGCTCAGGGGGCAGCTCAGGGGGCAGCTCTGTGGGAGGTGAGAGGGTTTTCAAGCTGTCCTTGGCGGCACGGCACTTCTTTTTTCGTTGCTTAAGGTAGTGGCGGTATTCTTTCTTGATCCGTTTGTACTCATGCATTCGTTCGTCCACAGTCTCACTGGCCCTTCCGATACGGCCATCAAAGACCGATACGTCCAATGTCTGGGCATGTCCCCATAAGGAAATCAGCAGGAGCGATATGATCAGCGCAGCCATCTTCATCAGTCATTGAGCTTTGTATTTTGGTCTTCCAAGACTTCCAGTCGCTTTTGTTGCTGCGCTATCAGCTCGGCCTGTTTCCGGTTGATGTCCTGTTGTTGGGAAATAAAGGAGGTCAATGCCTTCATCTTTTTCTCACCAAGCTGCCAATTCGTTAAGGCCTCTTTAAAAGAAAGCTCAAGTGATTGGACCTTTTGGTCTTTTTTGATCAAGTGCAATGTCAGCTCCTCAATTTTCTCCAGTAACACCCGGTTCAGTTCCATGATATTTACGCCTTCTCTCTTATATTCCTCTGCTGACCTCAGTCCTGGCAAATGCCCAAATTCATCGATAAAAGCCTTGGTCTCCTCCAACGATATCAACCTGTAATCCTTCCCAAACACATAATCCGGCCAGTTGGCCGTTTCCAGCTTGATCTCGTGGGCGCGGATATTGCCGTTTACGGTGAGTTTCGAATCGGGCGTGGTGGTGCCGATACCTACCCTGCCCTCGAAAACAGAATGCTCTCCATTTCCCCTAAGCGCAGTTTCACCTCCTAGTCCTAAAAATCCATAATCCCGTTCTGCTATATGAAGCCAAATGGTGGTGTTTTTATCCGTCCCATTTATTTTCAGGCCCCGGTCTGATACCGGTGAAACAATATGTAGCGGTGCCTCTGGCTGAGTGGTGCCGATACCTACCTTGCCTCCTGACGAAGGAAAAATAATTACATTCCCCTTACCCGGTCGTAAGGTAATGTCCCTGTTATCATAAGTAAAAATGGAAAAGTCGTCCCCATTACCATATGAAGCGTTATTGTTGTTCCACATAAATCCCGCATAGAAAGCTGAGGGAGTCCCAAAACGAAGAAACTTATAAGGCACCTCTCCTCCAAAAGAAGGATTTAAATAGCTCACATCCATGGTCTGCCCAAACAATGGGAAGAAGCCAAAACACATTAAAACGAGTAGAGTTGATTGCTTCATATTATGTCAATTGTTGAAATAAAATATCATAGGCATCGGAATAAGGATTTTATTTTCGAAGAAAATTCACCGAAATCCACCCCTATATCCCCTAAAGGGGACTTTCTGATCACCCCACTGCACCTTTCGGATAGCTAGTTTATCGATTAATTTATCATGTGGGCAAATCATGATCATTCCTTGTTTTGGCTGGCTTTTCTTTCCAGTGCTTCGATTCTTTGCTGTTGCTCCGCTATATATTTTGCCTGTTCTTGATTTACCTTTTGCTGTTGAATCAGGTATAGCGTCAGTTCTTCTATCTTTTCCAGAAGTTTTACATCCATCTCACCAAGATTGATCCCCTTTTCTTTTATTTCGGCTTCTGTAGGGATGTTGGGTAAATGACCTTGTTCTTTCACGTATGTTTCCAAGTCCATCAGCGGCATTAACGGATAGTCAGGGAGGAATACATAATCTGCCCACCCACCCTTCTTTACATTTACCTCATTGGCCGTTAGTCTGCCTTTGATCCCAAGGTCACCCGCTTTGGCGCTCAGGAACATTCCGTATTTATTTTCGGCTTTTCTTCCTGTTCCCCAATAAAAGTTACCATTGCTGTGAAACCCGAACATCAACTCCGTGCTCTCGCCAGGGTTATACACGATTGCGGAGTGATCCGCGGAAACCAACTCCAAACTATTCCTAAAACCATGTACAGAGGATACCGGATTGTATCCTTTGATCGACATCCCCCCCTGTATGTTCAGCCTGCCATATTTGTTTAGGATCATCGAATAGCTGTTGCCGGCATTCCGGCCGGTCCCCCAGTAAAAATTACCATTACTATGAAACCCGAACATCAACTCCGTACTCTTACCGGGATTGTAGACAATGGCAGAATGACTAGATGAGAGCAATTGTAAGCTATTATGGAAATAATTTACAGAGGAAATGGCATTATATCCCGAGAGTGAAATTCCCCCGTTCACATCCAATTTGGCTTGGGGTGCGGTTGTTCCTATCCCCACATTGCCACTGGATGGAAAGGTATTGGTCTGCCCCAAGGACATCCCTGCCGAGGTCAAGGACAGGACAATAAATACTATTATTGCTGCTTTCATATATTATTTTTGAAATTTATAAGGATATAAATACCACGCTATCTGGGATTCGGCTAGTCTTCTCCCTTTTGTTTCATTTGGACCTTAGCTATTTTTCTCTCGAGTGCTTCGATCCTCTTTTGCTGTTCATTAAGTCGTTTTGATTCTGCTATTCTAAAATCCATGATTTCGATCATCATTTTATCTTGCTGAATAATGTACATGGTGAGTTCTTCTACTTTCTCTAGAAGCTTGGTGTTCATTTCCCCAAGGTCAATTCCGTTTTCCATCACCTCTTTTTCGGTCGGTATCCTTGGTAGGTGACCATTGGCATGGATATAAGCTTCCAGCTCCTTCAGGGGCATTTGACGATAGTTCTCTGTAAATACATAATCTGGCCAGTCTGAAGTCGTTACCTTTACTTCTTTGCACTTTATCACACCGTTCACTTTAATCCCTCCATCATTGAATTCAGCTTGGACACCATTCCCCCCATAGCCTCTGATCAACCAACTTTGGGTGGTGCCGTCATTGGAGAATTGCCGCAGGTACTGGCCTGATGAATTGGAATTGACTTCTGTATAACTAGCCTCATTCCCTGTCCATTTGCTGGATCCTGCCACCTCAAGCGTCCGACTGGGAACTACTGTCCCTATGCCCACGTTGCCTTTATGGAAGCCCATCTTTACATTATCCCCCTCTTTTGTCTGTAAAAAATTGAACACAAAAGGATCATCGTATTCAACAAAGTTCAAATAGGGACTGAACATCTCATAAGTGGAGTGGATTCTTCCGGCATCATCATTGGATTGGTTACCGAAATTTATCGCCTTGTGCCAGTTGCCCGCAACTGTCAGGAGCGCATCTGGAGCCATGGTACCGATACCGACAGCCCCATTGTTCTCGACGGTAAAGCGGACATTGGTATTGACACCAAAGCTCCCACTTGAAAGCCGTAATATGGGGTATGTACTTCCTGCCTCTTGATTGATATACACGGCTGCTCCTCCCCCGGTTCTAGTGAAGTGATGGTAATTGCTATTCCCTTTATCCGTCCGCCAATGACCGGACTGGACCTGTCCAAAGCTTAGGTTAAGGACCATAGAAAGGGATATAAGGCTTATGAGTAGTTTCATTTTTTTCATCTGGTTAGGGGTTTAACTCCGACAATCTTTCAGAAATCCTGCTGAGTTTGTCTTCGATATTTCTCAGCTGCTTGCCCTTTTTGATCAAATGCAAGGTTAGCTCCACTATCTTCCCCAACAGCTGTTGGTTCATCTCCATCATGTTGACGCCCTCCTCTTGGAATTCCTCTGCGCATTTTAACCCCGGTAAATGGCCATTTTTTCGGATATAGACTTCCATCTCTTCCAAGGGCATCTGCTGATAGCCCCTATCAAACACATAGTCCGGCCAGCTAGCCGTTTCCAGTTTGATTTCGTGCGTACGAATATTGCCAATGACAGAAAGCTTCGAATCGGGTGTGGTGGTACCGATGCGGGTCTTGATATTGCCCATTACCACCATACTTATTTTGTCTCCCTGACCATTAATAAAAATAATATCCCGAAGGGCGGATGTTCTAGGCTGTATCACCAGATGGCCTAAATCGACATTGGCAAAAGGATAATTCTTGCCTTTAATATTCTTGGTACTCCCTATCCTTGGATCAGGTTTGGTGACAATGTAATCAGCCTTACAACCACTACCACTTACAATTCTAATGCCTCCGTTTACATCAAGCCTTTCTTCCGGATAAAGCTTCTCAATCCCAACGTTTCCTGAATACGCAGAAGTTGGTATAAGAATTACATGTCCTGTACCCGGTCGTAAAGAAATGCCCCTGTTATCATAAGTAAAAATGGAAAAGTCACCCCCATTACCATATGAAGTGTTATTGTTGTTCAACATAAATCTCGCATAGTACTGCGCTGAAGAACCAAAACGCACAAACCTATAGTGCGTTTCACCGCCAAATTTCGGATTTATATACGCCGCATCCAGGGGCTGACCCATTGCCTCAAAACAGGCTAAATATATTAGATTTAAAAAAACAAACTTCTTCATGACATGTCAAATCTTGAAATAAATGATCCTGAATTTTCCTATAAGAAATCACTGTAATCCCACGGTTAGTTTTCCTAAAAAGTAATCCTTGAACACTCCTAATCCCATTCTAAAAGGCTTAAAAAAAACAGCCAGTCTATCCTATCCACTGTTCAAAAAAACAAACAAAAGGTTTAATACACAGGTTAAACTTTTTAATTATTAAACCTATATAATGCTAATGATTTAAGTTAGGAAAATCAAATAATTCAATATTTAATTTTATAAAAAGGTAATTAACATATTTAAATTATTGAAAAGTACTTAAATAAAGTATTTTTCAACAATCTCTTAACCCGGTTTATGCTTCATTGATTCCTCCTCTCAGGATTGGCTATGCTGCGATTAGGTAATATCTAGGCCAGTGGCACCCAGGACGCCGTAACGATTACTTTTATGCGGGCTACTTGATATTTTATTCTTTGTTCTTGGTTCTATATTCTACTCCTGGTACTTGACCCATTTCTGGCACGTTTATTATGGTATGGAATGCTATTTATGGAAAAAATCATTCCATGAAGTGAAAATTAAAATTACCTTTACACAGGAATAAAAAATCAGATAATCGTCAATGAGCAATTTTAAGCAAGGTTCCAAGAGAGTTTTGATCCATCTCGCAATAATTCTGGGGCTGTTATTCACTATTCTATTTGTATTCTTCCAAGTTTACCTGCCCAATTATACCAATCATGGAGAAACCGTTACGGTTCCAGATTTGGAAAATTATGATTACAGTGAAATAGAAAGTTATTTGGAATCACGCGATCTTCGCTACGAGATCACGCTTGACAGTGGGTTTGAGGCTGATGTCAAGCCACTTACCGTACTCAAGCAAAATCCACGGCCAGGAGCCAAGGTCAAGCAAGGCCGAAAAATATACATCACACTGAATGCGGAAAATGCTCCTTTGATAAAAATGCCTAACTTGGTCAACAGTCCATTGAAAAATGCCCAAGAGGTACTTTCCAACTATGGGTTGATAAGGGGTGAAATCATCTATGTTCCGGACATCGGTCAAAATGTCGTGCTTGAGCAAAAATTCCATGGAAGATCGATCAAAGAGGGTTTCGAAATCCCCAAAGGTTCCCAGATTGATTTGGTCGTGGGTGATGGACTGGGCAAGCAAAGTTTGGCCATACCTAACCTGATCGGTATGGAAGAAGAAGAAGCGGAGTTTTTGGTCGTTGGTTCAGGGCTGCGACTGGGAAGGGTGAACTTTGTCACCACCGATACCGTACCTAAAGGAACAATTGTCAAACAACTGCCCCCCTCAGGTATTGAAGCAAAAACAGGGGAATTAATCGATGTGTGGGTGTCTGAATTGGGAGCCACCGAGAATGATTTTTAAATGAAAAGAAACGTCGCCAAGCTTGGTCTATTTTTATGTGCGCTGATTGGTGTCTTTCACCAATCCTTTGGTCAGTTGCGCCAACTCAGTGTCAACAGGAGCGATTATGTTTCTCAAAAACAGCAAAACATCAACTCCAGAGTGTTGGCAGACACCTTGGAATTACCGTTTTGGGATGACTTTTCCCAAGGCACCTTGGACAGCACCAAATGGGAATCAAATGGTGCCAATGTATCCCTCAGCGTCGGCGAGGGAGCTCCGAGTCTGGGCGTATTGCTCCTTGACGGCACCAAGGCCAATGGTCAGCCCTACAGTACAGATATTGGACAAGTCGATGTCACCGACCAGCTCACCTCACGTCCAATTGACCTGTCGGGAATAGCCGATGAAGAACAAAACTCCCTTTACCTCAGCTTCTTTTGGCAAGCAGGGGGAAAGGCTGAAATGCCCGATTCCAATGACTATTTGCAGCTTCAGTTTTTGGATAGCCTAGGTAACTGGAATGAAATCTGGACACAATACGGTGGGGCCAGCATGCTGGATTTCCAACAGGAAATGATCCCTTTGGACGGTATTTACCTCCATGGCCAATTCAAAATGAAGTTCCTAAGCTCAGGGCGATTGGCAGGGCCATTTGATAGTTGGTTGCTGGATTATATTTACCTCAATAAAAACAGGACGGCAGACGACCAGAATTATCCCGACCGAGCTCTTACACAACTGAACAGCAGCTTTTTAGGCAACTACACCGCATTGCCACTATATGAATTCAACGCGCTTTCCGACACGGTGTTGACCAGTATCAACAATCAGTTTTACAACTTGAACGATCGGTTCAGGGCAATGGAATATTCGGCGGAAATCAGGGATGAGAGCAGCCAAGAATCATTCATGGTGCTCAATTCCAACACCCCATTTAACCCGGTACCTTTGGCCAATGAACGAAGGGATTTTGCCAGTGGCGTTCCCTCCGAACTGGCTCAACAAGCCCGAGAGGAAGCATTTGACCTGGAAAGCATTGTCTACCTTAGCTCAGGAGATGATTTCCTAATTGATGAAATCACCGATGGTGACACCACCTACTTCAGCGAGGTGGATTTCCGCATCAACGACACGGCTCGGACTACCATCCCTATCAGGGATTATTATGCTTTTGACCGGGGAACGGTGGACTATGCAGCAGGGATCAATCAGCGATCAGGTATGGTAGCAGTGAAATACCACAGCTCCTCCCCTGCTTATGTCAATGCCCTCAGCATCAATTTTACCAATCCAGCCCAAGCAGGTACGGCTGTAGATCTGTTGGTCTGGCATTCCTTGGAAGAACAACCTGTATATGCCAAAGAAGTAATTATCCAACCTAAAGACAGCCTCAATCAAATAACACAGTTTAGCTTGGACACGGCTATTCAGGTGGAAGGAGATTTCTATGTTGGTTATATGCAGTTTACCAATGATTTTATCCATATAGGACTAGACAAGTCAAACGACAGCTCTTCCGAAGTACATTATAATATTTCAGGATCCTGGGCACCAAGTGACCAAGTGATCGGTTCCCTCATGATCAGGGCACATATGCAAACGGAAGCCCCTCTGCCACCAGAAGTCCCTGAGGCCGCATCCCTGATCAAAGCCTATCCGAATCCAGTGGAAAACAATAAAATATTCCTAGAAGGAGATGTGGAAGATGTCAAACTCTATGACACCTTTGGCAGGGAAATAAAAATCGATATCAGTGAGGCAGAAAATGGCAAATTCGTTAATTTTACGACCAATCGTAAAGGAGTTTACCTGATCAAAGCCTGGAATAAAAACTCACCGCAATTAATAAGAATTTTAGTCAAATAGAGATTATGGAAGACATTACTGTAGAAGAACTAAAGGAAAGAATAGACAAGAATGAGGAATTTCCATTTGTCGATGTCAGAGAAGAGTGGGAATATGAAGAAGACAACCTTGGTGCCTTGAATATCCCATTGGGACAGCTGGCTGCTTCTTTGGATGAATTGGAGCAATACAAAGACCAGGAACTGGTGGTACACTGTCGCTCAGGTGCCCGAAGTGGCAATGCCAAAAAATTCTTGGAAACCAAAGGATACACCAAAGTAAGAAACGTCTTGGGAGGCATCATGGCTTACCGAGAACTGGAAGAAGAATAAACATGATATTCATAAGGCTGTCTCACCTAAAGAGACAGCCTTTTTTTTAGGCAACCATGGAAATGACTACGTTTTTCAAAGAACTTTTTGATTATGGTTTTAAGCAAAACTTAGCTGTTCGGGATTTGCAATCTCGAACCGAGATAATGGGGATTTGAAATCCCCCTAGCCCATTTATGAATAGCGCAGACATTATAAAAACATAGATTTTCAGCAACTAGCAGACGTTAGCCTCACGACTATGCCCTATCTGCGTTCCATCAAAGCCGCACCTTTTCTGCTTGCCCCAAAACATATTCCGCAATTTTCGGGTGGTATGCTTAACGTCTTCCTGTTATCTTTAACCCGGAATATGCATTAGCAGTATCAGCATGAAAAAACAGGAAATCATTACTTACCAACGTATTGCAGAAGCACTAAACTACCTGCAAAATAACTTCCAACAGCAGCCAACATTGGACGAAGTGGCAGAGACAGCCCACCTAAGTCCTCACCATTTCCAGCGGCTATTCTCTGAATGGGCGGGTGTAAGCCCCAAAAAATTCCTGCAGTACATCAGTATTGGCCATGCAAAAAAGATCCTCAGCAACCCTTCATCAAACTTGCTGGAAGCCGCTATGGAAACAGGGCTATCCGGCACAGGCCGTCTCCATGACTTATTTGTCACTATCGAAGGGATGACCCCGGGCGAGTATAAAAACGGGGGTAAAAATCTGCAGATCAGCTATACTTTTTCCACTACACCATTTGGGCCGGTCTTGGTAGCGGCTACCCAAAAAGGGATTTGCCATATGTCATTTGTGGAAGATAGAAACCAGGCACTTAACCACCTTCAGTCCCTATTTCCCAAGGCTCTATTTTCAGCACAGCCCTCTCCCCTTCACCATAAGGCACTTAACATCTTCCAAAAAGATTGGCAGCAAATGGACGCTGTAAAGCTCCACCTGAAAGGAACTGATTTCCAGCTCAACGTATGGGAATGCCTGCTAAAAATCCCCCACGGCAAGCTCAGCACTTACGGCCACATCGCCCAGCACATCGATAAACCCAACGCCGCCAGAGCAGTAGGAACGGCCATTGGCCGCAATCCAGTGGCTTTTTTGATCCCTTGCCACCGCGTCATACAGGCTTCTGGCGTGATCGGCGGATATATGTGGGGACCGCTCAGGAAGAAAGCCATCATCGGCTGGGAAGCAGCGACCGTAGAGAAGGAATAGTGGAAAAGGGGATTGAGATGGGAGATGTGAGACTTGAGATATGAGACATTAGACATGAGTATTGAGTACACAAAATTCCTCCCTTCGTAGGTGGGCTTAGGTGGAGTTATTTTATACTTAGGTTGTGCTGGGTCTCTGCCCCAGCACTGGCAAGCACTGAGTCTCTGACTCAATTATATAATATTAAGACTTGAGAGTTGAGACTTGAGACATGAGTATGGAGTATTGAGTACACAAAATTCCTCCCTTCGTAGGTGGGCTTAGGTGGAGCTGTTTTATACTTAGGTTGTGCTGGGTCTCTGCCCCAGCACTAGCAAGCACTGAGTCTCTGACTCAATTAAATAATATTGAGACTTGAGACATGAGACGTGAGATGCGAGAGTTTTAGATTCAAAAAACGGGAATTCACCAATTGATATAATTTGAAAATACGTTTCATAACTCTATCTTTATTGCCCATCTTTTAGTACAAAAACCTATAGAAAACCTATAATCATGACAAAACCCATCAAAGCAGCCATTGTAGGTACTGGCTTTATCGGGCCTGCGCACTTGGAGGCTCTACGAAGAATCCCAAACATTGAAGTAATTGCACTTTGTGAAGTGAACCAAGAACTGGCCGAGGAAAAGGCCAAACTTTTAGGGATTCCCCAAGCCTTTACTTTTGAGGAAATGCTCAAGCAACCAGAAATCGAAGTGGTGCACATCTGTACGCCCAACTTCCTTCACTTCAGCCAGTCTAAGGCCGTCTTGGAAGCGGGAAAACACGTCGTTTGTGAAAAACCCCTTGCGACCAAAATCGACGAGGCGGAGGAACTGGTAGCACTGGCCAAAGAAAAAGGATTGGTCAATGCCGTTCACTTTAACCTGCGCTATTACCCAATGGTCCGTCAGATGAAAACCATGAGGGAAAACGGCGAACTTGGCGATATCTATAGCATCATGGGCTCCTACCTACAGGACTGGCTTTACCTCAATACGGACTATAACTGGCGGCTGGAGCCGGACAAATCCGGCGATTCCAGGGCCATTGCGGATATCGGTTCTCACCTGCTGGACCTTACCGAATACGTTACGGGATTGAAAATCACCGAAGTGATGGCCGATTTCAGCACCGTGCACAAGACGAGGCTAAAACCGCTAAAGCCAATCGAAACGTATTCTGGCAAAATGCTCAAGGAATCCGACTATGCTGAAGTGCCCATCGATACGGAAGACCACGCCACCGTCATGCTGCGTTTTGACAACGGCAACAAAGGCTCCGTAACGGTCAGCCAAGTAAATGCTGGCCGCAAAAACAGATTGAATATCGAAATAGCTGGCGCTAAGTCCAACTTTGAGTGGTGCTCCGAGCGCCCGAACGAAATGTGGATAGGAAAGCGTCAAAGCCCCAACCAACAACTGATGAAAGATCCTGCACTCTTTACACCTGAAGCCGCTGGTCTCATCAGCTTCCCAGGTGGCCATAACGAAGGCTTCCCGGATACTTCCAAGCAGATGTTCAAGGAAGTGTATGCGGCTGTAGCAGAAGGCAAGCAACCCGAGCAGCCTTCCTTCCCCACTTTTGAGGATGGGTATAGAGAGCTATTGATCTGTGAAAGAATCATCGAAAGTCACAAAAAGCAAGCTTGGGTAAAAATCTAAGCGACATTCTTGAATTACTAAAAAAAGTGCCTTTCTTGCCGTTGCTTGGAAGGCACTTTTAGGATCATGACCGAACTCGAAATACTCTTTGAAGACGAGCACTACATAGCGGTAAACAAGCCTGCGGGTGTCATGGTACACCGCTCGAGCATCGCAAAAGATGATGATCCGGTGTATGCCATGCAAGTGCTACGTGACCAAATGGGTCATCATGTCTACCCGATTCACCGCATTGACAGGCCTACATCTGGTGTACTGTGGTTTGCCCGAAACCGAGAAGTAGTACCTGCCTTCCAAGAACGTTTTATCACCAAAGATATTCGGAAATTCTACCTCACCGTGGTCAGGGGATATACCAAGGAGCAGGAAGGGCTCATCGATTATCCCTTACGCAAAAAACTCAAGAAAGAACTCCAAGAAGCCCAAACGGCCTATCTAAGCCTGGGGCAAGTAGAAATCCCGGTCCAAAGCTCCCCGCGCCATGACTCCAGTCGCTATTCGCTGGTTCGCGCCTACCCTCTGACGGGCCGCATGCACCAAATCAGGAGGCATTTTGCCCATGAACGCAATTATATAATCGGAGACAATACGCACGGAGACAACCGTCAAAACCGTTTTTTCAGGATGCATTTTCAAATGCACCACATGCTCCTCCATGCTTGGTCCACTGCTTTTGACCATCCGATCACCGGCAAAAAGATTACCGTGACGGCTCCCCTCCCGGACCATTTTCATAAAATCATAACGGAATTTGGCTGGCAAGAATTGGTTTAGCGATTTACAATGCACAAATCGGGGCAAAGTGCCAGCGGCACGGATGATTGCTATGCCTACACGAAAAATGTTTTCTTTCAATATACTAACTGAGTTTGCCCTAAGTGCACGATCATCGTTTCCCATTCTGGTAAAAAAAAGCCTATATTTAACCCAGAATATAACTTTAGACATTGCTTATGAAAAACAGTTTTATCTACGCCGCATTGGCGGGCTTTACGCTTCTGCCCTTTACATCCACGGCTCAAAAAACAGCCATTGACCAATCCATTGAAGAAAAAGAAGCCGTATCCCATTTTAGGTACCTAGCGGCAGACGAATTAAAAGGACGGGATGCCGCCCGCCCTGAGATCAATATTGCAGGAAGGTACATTGCGGAGCAGTTTTGGAAATATGGAGCCGCTCCCATTGATGCGGAGGGTAGTTATTACCAATCGGTACCGTTGAGGCTTTCTGCACCTCCAAAAACGGGACAAGTCCAACTTGGAACCGAAAAGCTGATCCAAGGAGAAAGCATGCTTGTTTTGGACGGAAAGTCGCTGGAAGGTGACTACGAAATGGTAGTAGCTGGCTATGGTCTTGAAGAAGATTTGGAAGGAAAGGATGTGGCAGGTAAAATTTTGGTGGTACGTGTCGGAGGACCCGAAAAAATGGGCCCTTCACAGCTTTTTGCCGCAGGCAGGGAAAAGTTGGCCTTGGCCAAGGAAAAAGGAGCTATTGCGCTGATAGAAATGTACAACCTCAACAATCCACCATGGCCCCTTCTGCTAGGATACCTGAACAAGCCACAGCTCATGCTGGCAGATGACGAGGAGCCTGAGGATGCCGGGATTCCCTATATCTGGGCAAAAGACCTGGACGCAAGCCTTATCAAATCCATTGACCAAGGGGAGATTGACCAGGCAGCAGTAGCCATCAACGGAAAGGTCAATAAAGCCATTACCAGCAATAATATTGTGGCCGTGGTAGAAGGAACGGATGAAGACCTGAAGGATGAATACGTGATGCTTTCTGCCCACTATGACCACATCGGCGTGGGTAAGCCAAACGCCCAAGGAGACTCCATCTATAACGGTGCCAGGGACAATGCTGTCGGAACAGTAGCCATCATCAATGCCGCCAAGTACTTTACAGAAAACCCTCCCAAACGATCCATCTTGCTCTGTGCGTGGACAGCTGAAGAGAAAGGACTTTTGGGCTCTGCCTATTTTGCAGAAAACCCTATGGTACCACTGGATAAAATCATCTATAACCTGAACATCGATAATGGTGGCTATAATGACACCAGTATCATCACCGTCATCGGATTGGGCAGGACTACGGCAGATCACCTTATCTATGAAGCGGTCGATGAGTTTGGCTTGTCAGCCGAGGGAGATCCGTCGCCAGAGCAGGGGCTGTATGATCGCTCGGACAATGTGAATTTTGCCAAAAAGGGTATCCCAGCCCCTACTTTTAGCTTGGGCTTCACGGCTTTTGATGAAGAAATCATGAAATTTTACCACCAGGCAGCGGACCAAGTGGATAATTTTGACCTAGATTATGCCATGAAGTATTGGAAAGCCTACCTCTTAACAGCGGAGAGAATCGCCAATACCGATGAAAAACCTGCTTGGGAAAAAGGCGATAAATATGAAGAAGCAGGAAAGGCACTTTATGGGAGCGAGTAATTTAACCCGGAATATGCATTAGCCTATCTGTTGCGACCTTAAACTGTTTCAAAATCAGCCGTTTCACTTTAGTTTTCGGCATTATCGTAGCGGTGCTACGCTAATACCTCCAAACTAACTGATTTTCTTGCAATTTCAGCTCTCACTACGATTCCTAACGCATAATCCGGGTTTAATCAGGTTAAAAAAAGGCTTACAATCGAGATGGTCACATAGAAATCAAATAAAAGATATGTATATCCCCGATGACACCAGTAACCACCGAAATAGTAAATAAGTCCTCACAGAAACCACAGAAATCTCAGAAAGTCATTATTTCTTTCTGGGGGTTCTGTGCGTTCCGTGAGAAATAAAACCTACTGGCAAGAAAGCGGATAATCAGAAAAGATAAAGCCGGGATTTCTCCCGGCTTTTGTCATTTTGAGAAATTGGGTGCTATCAACTTTTTCCAGATGTAAAGAATAAGCAATGCTCCTAGAATAGCCCAGATGAGCCCCCATCCAAGTCCACTTCCTCCAGCACTTTCGAAGCCCAATGCTCGACCCACAAAGCCACCCACAAAAGCTCCTCCTATACCTATTAAGGTTGTTACAATAAAACCACCAGGATCCTTTCCTGGCATAATCCATTTTGCTAATGCACCGGCTATCAAGCCAAAAATAATCCACCAAATAAATGTCATAAGGTAATAAGGTTTAGATTGTTAATGAATAATTCAACTCTTGTAAATCCGCAATGATGCCAATAATCACAGTAATAGTAAGTAGGTCCTCACAGAAACCACGTAAATCTCAGAAAAACATTATTTCATTCTGGGTATTCTGCGCATTCTGTGAGAAATAAAATCCACTGGCAAGAAAGCGTTTATTCAAAATAACAAAAACACACAAAACAACCTATTGATTACCTATATTTAAAAAGTATAATCCACTGTCTATACTGAAATCAGCTGATGTTTCAGCAAAAAAAGCACCGTAACAGGTGCTTTTTATACATTATCGTCAGAAATTACCTAGCCTCTAATTCACTATCCTGATGGTTCCCGAACTGACAGCACCATGGACGGTCTTGCTGGCGTTATTATTAATTCTTAAACTATTTCCACTTCGCTGGTCACCGACACGGACACTTCCACTACTGGCCTTTAGATCGAAATTATAATCACCCAAGTCATCGGAGGTCTTGATCCGAATGGCTCCAGAGCTGAAGTTGATTTCAGTATTATTGCTCAAACCAGCCCCCTCCGCTTCGATCATTCCTGATGATCCTACTAATCTGCCCAGCTCACCAATATTACGAAGCTCAATTTTCCCTGAAGTTATTTTGGCATCTACTTTTCCTGTAGCATCGGCGATGGCTATTTTTCCACTGCTCCCTACTGCATCTACATTGCCATCGACTCCTCTAAGCTCCAACATCCCAGAAGAAACCTTTGCGGCTACATTTCCTATTAGGTCACTTCCCTCGAGTTTTCCAGAACTAACGGTCAAGCGGATATCAGCCACTTCCAGGTCGGTTGCGGTTACCTTACCGGATCCTGCCGATATATCAATTCGATCATGCTTCACATCTGAAACACTCACAGTTCCTGAACCTCCCTTTACTTTGAGGGATACGTCCTTGGGGCCTATGACGCTGATAAAGCCTTTATTTTTGAAATTCCCCCATCCACTAAATCCATCTCCTTGCTCCCACTCTACCATCAAGCGGTCACCGTCCACCTCATAGGTAATCTCCACTCCCTCTGGTTTATTGGATTCCAAGTAGGCATTTAACGCCACTTCACTGACGCCCTCCCTGCCTTCATAGGTAACTTCCAGCGGCCCTCCGTAAATTTCCACGGTGGTGATCCCATCAAAAACTTCCTCAATATCCGACACCACGGACATTTTAGTAGAATAGGAACAGGCTGACAAAAGAGTAGCTCCTATCAATAAAGCTACAGCTGCGTTAACAATATTATGCTTCATGGCTAGGGGCAGTATTTTGGTCTGTATCGGATGAATTGGTACTGGACATCATGGAAAGTGTCTCATGGGCTATTTTTATATTGTACTCATAAGCGAGGCTCTTATAGTTCACCAAATCGACTATCGTTCCTATCCAGCAAAGCCCAATAGTAAAGAAATAAAGGATCCCCAAACCAATTTGTCCCAACACAAAACGATGTAGCCCCGCAAAGCCAAAGAAGCCCAAGAGAGCCAATATCAGCACCATTTGGCTGTCCTTTCTCCTCGCTCTGTACACTTGTGCAAACAAGCCGGCCTGCTCATCGTCCATATTTTTAAGGATACCCTGAATATACCCCAATTCCATCCCCTCCAACTCAGGAAGGTGTTTTAATACATTAGCCATAATTACGTTTAGTTTTTAGTTGTTTTATGATTTCAAACATTCTATAAAGAATAACTGCCCAAGCAAAACCACCTAAAGGGTGCATCTGAAACGAAGCACTAATATCCCCCATGGCTAATAGCTTCATGCTTCTCCCCAATCCACAGCCAGGGCACCATTCAATTCCTGCCAAGCCCAGTGGACAGAGGGTAAAATGGTGCTCATGGGAAGGATCAATGAACATTATAGCCATTAGCGCTGCTGGCCAAAACACCAGTTCTAACGGTAATTTCATTAGTATATTCCTTATTTCTTTCATTTGCTTATTAAAATACGAAAAGGATGCCATTTGCTAAATAGCCGCTTAAAGCTTGTTAAGGCATTTCCATAATTCAAAATTGAACAAAAACGAACATAAATTGAACGATTATGAACACTTTTACCCTAATAATCCGTTCATCTAAGCAGGGAATATCCCAAGCACTTTCGTCAAAATCATTTTCCTTTTGTAATTTAGCTACAGACACGTCAAAAACTGTTGAAATGAACACAATAAAACATACCTTCTGCCTCATTATTCTTTTACTGACCTGCTTTTTTGCAAAGGCACAATCATCAAGTGATCTGATCGTATTGGACACAAAGAAGCTGTTTGGTAAATTTAGCATTATTGGCGGCAGTGCCCAATTGCTTACTGACCGGGAAGGATATGATAATCAGCCCAACTTTATCAACGACAAACAAGTGGCATTTTCCTCCATTGATGAAAATGGGAACAGTGATATCATTGTTTACAGCTTCGACACGGAAGAGTTTACGAACATGACGAGGACAACAACCAAAAGCGAGTTTTCGCCCCGGCTGACAGATTGTGGTAAGTACATTTCTGCCGTTACCGTAGAAGAAGACAGCAGCCAACGACTATGGCTCTACCCTATCAACTTCGGTGAACCTGAATTGCTCTACGATGACATTGAGCCTGTGGCCTATTACGCCTGGCACAATAATATTGCCGCAATGAACATTCTAGGTGAGCCCAACGAATTGGTTTACCCTTATAGTCGTGAGAATATAGCCCAACTCGCACAAAATGTAGGAAACTGCATCCAAAAAAGACCAAAAACCAGTGAAATCACCTATGTCGACAAAGGTACTAGCGTGGTTTTAAATGGAAAGGAAACCTTTGAGCTAAAATCCTACGACCTAGAAGAAAAAACTGCTGGAAATTACGGAGTGGCCATGGGCCAAGGTGATGATTTTGCATGGATAGACAAGAACACCCTTATCATGGCCAAAGGACAAGAGTTGTACATCAAAAAGGTCAACAAAAGCATGGAATGGGAAAAAATCGCCGTGGTTTCCATGCCCGGTTACGGTGCCATCAGTCGTCTCGCTGCCAGTCCTGCCGGAGACAAGCTAGTCTTGGTGATGGAACGAAAATAGAAAATCGGTAGGAATGTTACTTTTAGCATCAGCCTATCTTGGTCTTTCAGCATTTCTCGACATTCAATGGGACAGGCTATTGCAATTCCTAACGCATAATCCGGGTTAAACCTTTTTTCAGTCCGTCAAGTGGTGTTCACAATCATTCCCTTTTTAACCTACCTTCAAGTTCAGCAACGGCCATTTTCGGGTCTAGGTAATTATCCAATTGTTTCAGTTTGCTGATCGCTTGATTGACTTCAAAAACATAGTCCCTGCTCTGGGGATTATAGGGCAAACTGTTGATAGACTGAATGATGGTATCCATTTCTTGGGAAGCATCCAGCAGCTTGGAGTCGAAATAGGCTTCGTTGAATTTTGAGGTGATGTATTCAATGGCTTGGTCGTTGGGCTGCAACAAGTCTCGCTCATAGAACCGGTAATCACGTAGATCATTCATCTGTAATTCATATGCTGGGAAGTATTTTACTTCCGGAAATTCGTTGACGATCTGATGGATGGCCACCCTCAGCACTGATTTGCTGACACAGTTCAGCGTGATCGTGTCTTTGGTATGCATCACGGGACTGAGCACAAAAATGATGTTCTTGATATGGTTAAGTTGCGGATAAATATGCCTGAAGCTTTCTAATATCTTATCTGGCGTCAGTAGCTCTTTTTCGAACAGCTCTTGCGGTGCTTTGTGACAGTTGGCCACTACCTGCTTGGATTCAAGATGCCTGAACACATAGGCAGTACCCAAGTTGATCATCAAAAATTCCTGTTTTTTGAAATTTTCCTGCATCACCTGAACCTGGGCTTTAATATTTTCTATCAGCTCCACCTCCGAAGACTGTCTTCTGAGAAAATTGTATTGAAAGTGGTTCCAGTTGCCTTCATATTCTGTCAACAACGACTCATTCAGGGCGGCATGTTTACCCAGTAATTCAATATGGTGAAAGAGACTGATGGGATTATAAATCCGTCCAAAAGGATTGCTGGTAACGTCCAGGCCATATTGCCGGAGGTTCTGGGCCATCATGGACGAAAAACCAGATCCCAGAGACATGATTTTTGCTTCTTTATTGATTTTCGTTGGATTTTCTTCTATGATCAGTTCACTTCTAAATTTGCTCATGATAGGTTATTTACGTAAGAAAATAGGTCAAAAACTGGTGAAACTTACTTCGTCAAAAGATGTTCATTTAAGATATAAAAAAGATCAAAGAAATGGCTCGCTGCAACTGCTAAAATAAATTATTTATTTCGAATCTAAATTTATTTCCTCCTATTCAAAGCAAATACATTAGCTGCTCTAACGCATATCCTCGAATACTGACAAATGTCACAAAGGTCAGCCTTATCTGCGATCCATTAATTTACTTTCTCTCAAGAAACCTTATCTTTGCAGCTTTAAAAAAGATCAAAAATACACTAAGATACAATGAACAATTTTATAGAAGAGCTGCGTTGGCGAGGCATGGTCCAGGACATGACACCGGAATTGGAAGAGCACCTTAACAAAGGCATTACCTCAGCCTACCTGGGCTTTGACCCTACAGCAGATTCTTTGCATATAGGACATTTGGTGGGTGTGATGACCCTTCTCCACTTCCAGCGCTCTGGCCATAAACCCATCGCACTGGTCGGAGGTGCCACGGGAATGATCGGAGATCCTTCTTTCAAATCCGCCGAGCGAAACCTCCTGGACAAAGAGACATTGGATAAAAATATCGCAGGTATCCAAAAACAGCTGGGCAAATTCCTCCACTTCGAGGATGACCAAGCCAACAAAGCTGAATTGGTAAACAATTATGATTGGATGGCTGACTTTTCCTTTTTGGAATTTATCAGAGATGTGGGCAAACACATCACCGTAAACTACATGATGGCCAAAGACAGTGTAAAGCGCAGGCTTGAAGACGGTAATGGCCTGTCGTTTACAGAGTTTACTTATCAGCTTATCCAAGGGTATGATTTTTACCATTTGTGGAAAAACAACAACTGCACTATGCAGCTGGGAGGATCTGACCAATGGGGAAATATCGTCACCGGAACGGAGCTCATCAGAAGAAAAGAAAGCGGAAGTGCCTTTGCCCTCACCGTTCCTTTGATCACCAAAGCAGATGGTACTAAATTCGGAAAGACCGAAGGCGGAAGTGTTTGGCTGGATCCAGAGAAAACTTCTCCGTACGCATTCTACCAATTTTGGCTGAATGTCTCGGATGAAGACGCCTCCAAGTATATCCGCATCTTCACCACATTGGACCAGGATACTATCGGAGGACTGGAAAAAGATCATGCCGAAGCCCCTCACCTGAGGATTCTCCAAAAGGAAATCGCCAAGGAAATCACCATTATGGTTCACTCAGAGGAAGACTATGAAATGGCCGTGAAGGCTTCTTCCATTCTTTTTGGCAAATCATCCACCGAAGATCTCGCCGCCTTGGACGAGCGGACATTCCTCCAGGTATTTGAGGGAGTGCCGCAGGTGGAGTTGAACAAAACGGAGTTTGAAGCAATTGGTGGCGTTCTCGACTTACTTGGAGAAAAAGGGCAAGGCATCATCTTTAATTCCAAAGGTGAAGCCCGCAAAATGATCCAAGGAGGAGGTGTGAGTATCAATAAAATCAAACTCTCAGACCCACAAGCTACTACAGAAGGCCTGGAGCTTCTCCAAGGAAAATACCTTCTGGTACAGAAAGGCAAAAAGAATTATTTTATCATCAAAATAATCAACTAACCTTCTGATAGAGGCTGTCTCAACACGGGATCCCTATCGTGATTTCGATACGAATTGGATCTCCCACGGAGACAGTCTCTTATTACTTTTTTTAACCTCAAGTTAAATTGAATAACAATTCATTTTATTACACAAAGCACTAATTTACAAACCATTAACAACATCATCAGCCACCCTACTTTCTTATATATTTGGCCATTTTTTGGTAAATTTTATTTAAACCATTACCGATTTTAAATAAAGTTCAATACCTTTAAACCCTGTTTAACACAAACACTTTTTAATACAATGGGAGTTTACGAAAGACAAAAAAAAGAAAAAGAGATTCTAGAGGCTGCCATCGGTCTATTTGCCTCCAAAGGCTACCACACCACCAAAATGGATGAAGTAGCGAAGCAAGCCAAAATGAGTAAGGGGCTGATATATTTTTATTATAAAAACAAGGAAGACCTTTACATGGCCGTAACCAAAAAAGCCTATGAGCAGTTAAAGGAAATCTTCAGGAATACACAGAAAGCTAAAGGAAAATCAGGGATCGATCTCATCACCCTATTGATTGAACGATTTATTGAGTTTACCACAGAAAACAAAATGTACCAAGAAGCCATTCTGAACTTTATGGGATTGATGGCACAGTACAATGATCCTGAGAAAAAGAAGCTAATGGATCCCCTTGTTCTCGACAGCCCAAATTTCAATGAACTGCTGGAAATCCATCATGATCCAGCAAAAATCGGCATTCAACTGATATCTCATGGGGTACGAGACGGGTCCATGCGCCCTGATTTACAACCAGAAATCACCTTTTATACCATTTGGACCATGATGATTGGTTATGAGCGACTAATGGGGCCGATAGAATACGAAAATAAGGAAATTAAAATCAGCCAGGAAAACTGGAAAAACGGTTTCATTAAGCTGATCCATGAAATGCTGAAAGGCACCATTCAGGCACAAAGACCCAAAGCTGTCCAGGGCAGTTTATTCTAGGTCATTAAGCATACTTCTATCACCTGACATATTTCCAAAGGCCCGCTTTCACAAAGTGGGCTTTTTAACCCGGATTATGCGTTAGGAAACGTAGTGAGAGCTGAAATTGCAAGAAAATCAGTTAGTTTGGAGGCATTAGCGTAGCACCGCTACGGTTATGCCGAAAACTAAAGTGAAACGGCTGATTTTGAAGCAGTTTCAGGTCGCAACACCTGTGCGCCGTGGCGTAGATAGGCTAATGCATATTCCGGGTTTAACCCAGTTTCAATGCCATATAGTTAGAGTGTATATGGTTTCATTAGTTCTTTTTGATTTACTAATCTGATTATACACTTTATTGCCAGTAGGTTTTATTTCTCACGGAACGCACAGAACACTCAGAATGAAATAATGTTTTTCTGAGATTTCAGTGGTTTCTGTGAGGACCTACTTGCTATTGCTGTGATTACTGGTATCATTGCGGATAATCATATTACTAATAACCTAAGCTCGACTTATTTTTAGTATAAAAAACGTCATTGCAAGCCCTTTTGTAATGGATGTTGTGTAGGAAAAGGCCGTGGCTGCTTCCTCTAGGTTTACAAAGTTCGTAGTGCATGTTCCGACTACTGTACAGAGACGGGTATATAATCGAACTGAGGTGTATAATAACGGATCCAATAATCTGAATAATATCATTTTTTCTAAAATTTAACATCAAATCATCCAAACAATTACAGTAAATTTTCTATCTTAAAAAAGACAATTTTTCACGCTAAAACTCAAGGAATAAATGGATCTATCATCATTGTTTTCTCTTAACAATAAAGTGGCTCTTATTACAGGTGCAACCCGAGGGATTGGGCTGAGCATTGCGGAATTTTTTGCTGCAGCAGGGGCTAAAGTCGTCATCTGCAGCAGGGAGCAAAAAAAACTCGATGAAATAGCCAAAAAATTGTATAACAAGGGATACGATGTCACTGGAATAGCTTGTAATGTCGGGCATCCTGATCAATTAAAAAGTTTGGTAGACCAAACGGTCAATGCTTATGGCCAAATTGATATTTTAGTAAACAATGCCGGTACCAATCCATACTTCGGCCCAGTCCAAGATGCCTCACTGGAGATCTTTGATAAGGTCATGGATGTCAATGTCAAGGCTCCATTTGAGCTTTCAAAGTTATGCCTCCCCCATCTCCGCACCTCCTCTCAGGCGTCCATTATCAATATCAGCTCGATCGGTGCCCTGTCACCAGAACCTCAGTTGGGAATCTACAGTGTCAGTAAGTCCGCTTTACACTCGCTGACCAAAGTATGTGCCAAGGAATGGGGCCAACAGAAAATCCGTGTCAATGCCATCTGTCCGGGAGTAATCAAAACAGATTTCAGTAAAGCATTGTGGTCAAATGACCAGATAATGGAAGTGATCATGAAAAGACTCGCCCTCAAAAGACTGGGAAAAACGGAAGAAATCGCAGCACTCGCTCTATTTCTCGCCTCCCCTGCTGCAAGCTATATTACCGGAAGTATATTTACGGTGGATGGTGGATTTACGAGTTAGTCTTCTTCATCTGTATTAAATATTTCCTTTAATTCTATTTTCACGGCATTTTTCAATGGCCGTATTCCCTTTCCTGTATTTTCGGCAATATAGAAGGTGATCTGTGCTCCGTATAGAAAAATAATTACCGAATAATACACCCATACTAAAAAGATCACCAGTGAACCGGCAGCGCCGTAGGCGCTTCCTATATCACTGTTGCCCAAGTAAAACCCGATCAGGTATTTACCCAAGGCAAAAAGTACCATCGTACATACAGCTCCCAACCAAACTGATCGCCACTTCACCTTAGCATCTGGTAATATCTTATACATCAACCCAAATATCAAGACCATCATGGCCTGGGTGATCACAAAATTGGTAATGGCAGCCAAATAGCTGGAAAGCCCATCAAAAACCGTGGATAGCTCATTGAAAAAGATCACAATCGCCGTATCGATCACCAATGAAATCAATAGTACAAATCCAATGGAAGCCACCATCGAAAAGCTTAGCAGGCGGTTGACGATAAACTTAATCAGCCCTTTTTCTGGTTTTGGCTTTATATGCCATATATGATTAATGCTATTTTGTAAGCTCACAAAAACCGTCGTGGCACTGAAAACCAACACTCCTATAGCTATGGTACTTGCCCAAAAGCCGTCCACATCCAAGGCAGCATTATAGATAATTTCATCTAGCATCGTAGCCATCTCCATGCCGCTGAGATCGGATATTTGCGTCAGCAGCTCATCCCTTACTTCCCCCTTATTGTAAAATGTTGCTCCAATATTTAGCACTATGACCAATAAGGCCGGCATACTAAAGATCGTATAAAAGGCGATACTCGCAGCAAACGTCATTGAATCACTCTGCCCAAATGCCTTAACACTGTCAATTAATATCGTAAAAATGGTAAATTTTCTAAGCTTCTTTATCATAAGGTGTTGGTTTATAAAAATATATCAAAATGTATGCCTTCAAGAGCACATACACAACCATATTCCATAATAAAAATTATCTTCTTGATATGGAACCCCTTTCGCCGGGCAAACGCATTTAATATTAAATTTCGTGTAGGGCAGTTATCATCCGTGCCGTTGGCACTCCTTCTGGAGCTGAAGGAGACCTTAACCTCCTGCGGATGAATCCGTAGGAAACTAAATTCATCGTGCCGCTGGCACTTTACCCCAGTTTGTACATTAGAAATAGCAGCAGCCTGTCGCGGCAAATGCTGAAAGAACAAGGATACCATTTAGTTTAGAGGACGAATAAACCTCCGTTCATTTCTGCCCAAGTGGGAGAATGGTATAGATAAATTTAAGAATTTTATGTGTATCCGTAACGCAACACCTAGTCTCATAGAAACGAAGTATTCACTGTGAGTCCATTATTCGGCCTTTGGAGCATTCGGTTTTGGGACAGTTGATGGGGGCGCTAAGAAAATGAGTTAGCTCGTACAGTGGACAAGCGAGATCCACTCATTTTTAGCCCATAGCAACTGGCACAAAATCAAATTAAGGCAAACGAAATCGTACTCGTAAACACAACCACTTAATGTGAAGGATGCTCCATGGCCTAGATTTTTTGCCTACTTTTTCATCAATGGAAAAAGTAGGAAAGTCTGATAAAGCATATGAAACTAAATCCCATAGAAACGGCAGATATATATTCAAATTGAGGTACTTTTTTAAATGCGTTCAGCCTGCCCCCTCTCGCCCCGAAGTGTATGGTTACAAGATCCCTTGATCAGGGTACTTGCCTGTGACACTCCGACCAAAAGCCTTTATTTCTTCCATCTGCCCTTCCAGGTCACCATTTGGATAGATTACCGGACCTATCCCCGCATGTTTCTTTTTATAGTCCAAAAAACCAATAACAACCGGGACTCCTGCACCTTCTGCTACATGATAGAAGCCTGTTTTCCAACGTTTGGCATAACTCCTGGTTCCTTCTGGGGTCACCATCATCACCAGCTCATCACTTGTTTTGATAAGCTCGATCATTGCCTCTGTATACGTTTGTTTGCGCTTTCCTGCTATCTTTTTCCTGTCGATGGACATGCCTCCAAGACCACGTATAAACCACCCCAAAGGTCCCACCATCACTTCCTTTTTGATCGTAAATCTTACGGGTACATCCAGAATATAAAAGGCCGCACGAGAATATAGCAAATCCCAATTACTGGTATGCGGGATCGCCACCATGACAGCTTTCTTTAAACCCTTGGGGAAATTTCCCTTCACTTTCCATCCGGTCAGCCAAAAGACAAACCGAGCCAATAACTTCATCATCAAGTTGCTCTTTATTGATTTACTTCTCCCAGCTTCATCAACCCTTCATTATAGGTAATGAAACGCTGGGCAGATTCATACCCTGCTGCAAAGATATCTGCTGCTTTTTTGATATCAAAAACCCCATAGCGGGCAAGCCCCTGTGGTTCCATAAAAAAATCGCATTTATTTTTACGGGTATAGACATTATAATTCATGGACATGATCACGGTGCGCTCGATGAGCCTCTTCATATTGGAGATATTGTCCTCTTCATGAAGGTGGTTACAGTTTACACCAATGATATCCTCGCAGCGGCCTTCAAGAGGTTCTACGGGCAGGTTGTTAAGCGCTCCACCATCAATGTAAAACTTCCCGTCGATCTGTACGGGGTCAAATATCCCCGGAATACAACAAGAGGCCATCAATGGCTTGATCAATTCTCCTTCGGAAAAATACACCACTTTTCCCCGACTGATTTCGGTGGCGGTGATGCTCAAGGGGATTTCGAGGCTTTCAAATGTATTTTCCGGCAAATGCACTTCAAAAAGCTGCTCCAAGGAATCCATTTTCAGTATTCCCGTCCAACTGATGGCCGGCCGCATAAACTTGAAATAATTGGTATTGATAATAACATCAAGAATCGCATCGGGCTTCATCCCTTGGCAATAAAGCGCACCCACTATCGCCCCAGCACTGGTCCCTGACACCCTGCTCGGCTTGATGCCAATTTCTTCCAGTGCCTTCAAAATGCCCAGATGGGCAATTCCCCTTACACCACCACCCGAAAGTGCTATACCAATATTACGATTAGAGCTCACTCAATGAAAATGTTTTATCCAGTCTTACTCCTTTTTCGGTCATTTTCACTGTACAGCATTCGTGGACAGGATCATGCTCCAAAAAGAGGATATATTTATTTGTTGCTGCTTCTTCCAGAAATGTCCGCTTTTCTTCCAGCGTCAGTAATGGCCTCGTATCATAGCCCATAACGTACGGCAGTGGTATATGCCCCACCGAGGGAAGCAAATCCGCTGCAAAGATAATGGTTATTCCCTTGTATTGGATCCTTGGGATCATCTGTTTGTCGGTATGGCCATCTGCGGTAAAGAAGCTAAAACCTGAAAACAACTCTCCCTGCTCCAAATCAAGGTAATTCAATTGACCACTTTCTTGCATGGGGAGAAGATTTTCCTTCAGGAAAGAAGCCTTTTCCCGGGCATTGGGCTGTGTGGCCCAGGTCCAATGATCCTCATTACTCCAGTATTGGGCATTCTTAAAGGTCATTTCCAGCTGATCGGTTCCCGCTTTGTACCGTACACCTCCACCACAATGATCAAAATGTAAGTGCGTCAAAAAGTTATCCGTCACATCATCCAACTGAAACCCTGCCTTTTTCAACGATCCATCAAGGCTGTCATCTCCATGTAAATAATAATGGGAAAAGAATTTTTCACTCTGTTTGTTGCCGATGCCATTATCGATCAGGACAAGGCGATCTCTCTCCTCCACAAGCAAACAACGCATTGCCCAAGTACACATATTGTTCCCATCAGCAGGGTTGGTTCGTTGCCACAATGACTTGGGCACCACACCAAACATGGCTCCGCCATCCAATTTAAAAAAGCCGGTATTGATCACATGAAGTTTCATCGCCTTATTATTATTTTGGGTTCACATCAGGATTACGAAATGTATATATCCGCAAGGATGCCAGTAAAGGTTTAACTTAAGAAGAATATCTCACAGGTTGCACAGATCTTTTACCTAACGGTCAGACAGGTGAGCACGGACACCTGATTCTTTACCTGAGATAATCCGAGAAATCCGTGAGAGACTTTATTACTAACAGGAAAACAGGTACTCAGATTATAAAATACCTATAGACGAAAAAACCTCTGCGTCGACAGAGGTTTTTTCGTAAAATGATTAGAGATTATTCTTTTACGACTCCCATCGCCGAAAATTTATTAATTCGTTCTTCTATCCTCTTTTCGGGTTTGATTTTGTCGAGTTCTTTCAACGCTTTGTTAATGGCTGCTTTAAGGTTTACTGCCATGGCTTTCATGTCCTTATGCGCTCCTCCAAGCGGCTCTGGAATGATATTGTCCACTAGCTTATTACCAAGCATGTCCGATGCCGTCAGCTTCAGTGCCTCGGCTGCTTGCTCCTTATAATCCCAGCTCCTCCACAAAATGGTAGAGCAGTTTTCAGGAGAAATCACCGAATACCAGGAATTCTCCAGCATCATCACTTTATCACCAATGGCAATGCCCAATGCACCACCGGAGGCACCTTCACCGATAATGATACAGATCACGGGAACCTTCAGCATAAACATATCCCGGATATTCCGGGCAATAGCCTCTCCTTGGCCCCTTTCCTCTGCTTCTAGGCCAGGAAATGCACCAGGAGTATCGATCAAGGTAACGATAGGCTTGCCAAATTTCTCGGCCATCTTCATCAGGCGAAGAGCTTTTCTGTACCCTTCCGGATTGGCCATACCAAAATTTCGTTCTTGCCGTTGTTTGGTATTTCGTCCTTTTTGTTGCCCGATAAACATCACTGATCTTCCGTCAACGTCTCCAAGGCCACCAATCATGGCTCTATCATCATTCACGGTACGATCACCATGAAGCTCTATGAAATCATTGGTAATTTCGTATATGTAATCTAATGAATAAGGCCGATCCGCGTGCCTGGACAACTGTACGCGTTGCCATCTGGTTAAATTTTGGAATGTTTCTTTTTTCAAAGTTTGTATTTTTTCCTCCAAAGACTCAATATCGGCTGACAAATCGATTTGCTTGCCTTTAGCCAATTCCTTCATTTCTTGAAGTTTAAGCTCTAAATCAGCAATCGGCTTTTCAAATTCTAAGACCATATTAACATTTTTTTAACAGGACAAAGATAAAAAGATTATCCCGAAGTAAAATCATTGGACTATCTGTCTTTACAAATATACCCGTCGCTGATTCTGAGATTTCGCGAAATATAAGGATAATTGTTTTAAAATCAACAACTTGAATTCATTCACTATAATCACAAAAAATAAGACAAAATCAACATTTTTACTTTAATGCTTTTATCCTATTATAAAACCATTGTTATTCTACCTTGTTTTGGTAAATACTCTTAATAAACTTGTCTGTTTCACCAATACCCGTCTGTTTCAGAATTCTTAATGCTTCTGGTTGTGTCATGTTGGTAGGCTTCACTTGAGAAGATTTATAGATGATCAGATTACCAGACCACGGATCCGGTGACCCCGGTACAAACACCAACTTGTCTCCCTCGGGAAGCTCATCCACCAAAAAACCCAAAACCAAGCCATCCATCGGTACCAATACCACGGGAAGGTCTTTGTTTTCACGAATACCAGCCGCAGACTGAAAGGTGCTTTTCATCAAGCGGTAAGCAGGAAACATCGTAAGGATGTTATTTTCGATCCAAGTAACAAACGTCACTCCTACTGAAGATGATGCGACAAGTCCCAATACAAAACAAAGAATAATCACTAAAATAATGGCCATCACATAACTAAAATCCAGCACCTTCTCCTGGTCATCGTGAAGTGACTGCGAAATCTTGAAGGCCACAGGATGGATGATGCGGATCACCTTTCCCAAAAGCACATAGGTCAATATTAGCGGAATCAAAAAAAACACCCCGCCTTTTAGCGTTTTATTGATAAAATTCATCATTACCTTCATTAATAAATGGCAAAACCCATAGTGACAGAAAAATTTTACCTAAAATAGTCATATTTTGGCTGAATACCATCAAAATGGATGAAAAAGGAATAAAGCGCTGTTGGTGTAGATTGGGTTTTAGCGTGAATTTATAAGCGCTAGGAAGATGATTGCTGCTAAAGCAATGAGGTTATTTTTGATGTTTACCATAGGTGTTATCCATGGCTAAGGATGCTACGCCCTTTCCGGGCTTTTAATACTACTTAGCTCTTCCACTTGAAGAAAAAAATCAGCGCAAATCTTAACCACCTGCGTCATCAGCGTCCTACCCGAACCCTTCCCAATCTCCAACTTTTCCGCTTGACCCGCTGAGGTAAAGTCTGTATCCTAAAAACCTATAAATGCAAAAAGCCCCACTTTCGTGAGGCTTTTGCGGAATGGACGGGACTCGAACCCGCGACCTCCTGCGTGACAGGCAGGCATTCTAACCAACTGAACTACCACTCCTTTAATTTTTCTAAGTGAATTCGAATCAGCGATCTTCCCGACACGTCGGGACTTTCTAACCAACTGAACTATCACCGTTAATTGCAATAAGAATGAAATATCTAAGCGGAATGGACGGGACTCGAACCCGCGACCTCCTGCGTGACAGGCAGGCATTCTAACCAACTGAACTACCACTCCTTTAATTTTTCTAAGTGAACTCGAATCAGCGATCTTCCCGACACGTCGGGACTTTCTAACCAACTCAACTACCACTCCTTTAAATTTTCTCAACCAAAACCTTTGTTTTCTGCGAAAACTGTAGGATTTTGCTTGTTTCTATTTCAATTCTTATTCCAACTCCTCGTTTGAAGTGATGCAAAGGTAGTAGTTCTTGTTTTTATTGCAAAACCTAGGTCAAAAAAAATACCAGCATATTATTTAGTACCCTCTTTTTCAGCTTAATAATTTTTGCTGTTTACCCTGTCACAATGCTATTATCGTAAGAATGGCCATAGGTAAAACAAGAAGTTTATGTTTATCGTCCGCATTATCTGATGGAAATTTCCTCAACCTTACTGAACCCTTTATATTTGCAGTCCATTTATCCAAGTAAAAGTCCCCACCATGAACCAAGTCTCTTTTCAAGGCATTATCGAAGCAAGTGAAGCACTCAAAGAAGTACTGAACACCACCCCTCTCCAGTACAATGAGCAGTTAAGTGAGGAATACGGCTGTCACGTGTATTTGAAAAGAGAGGACCTGCAGGCAGTAAGGTCATACAAAATCAGAGGTGCCTACCACAAGATAAGCTCCCTCTCTGAAGAAGAAAAAGAACGCGGTGTGGTCTGTGCCAGCGCAGGAAACCATGCCCAAGGGGTGGCCTTTGCCTGCAAAAAGCTGGGCATCAAAGGCACCATCTTCATCCCATCCACCACTCCTGCCCAAAAGATCAACAGGATGAAATTATTTGGAAAGGAAATGGTAGAGATCGTGCTTTCGGGGGATACGTATGATGATGCTTACCTAACGGCTGCTGCTTATTGTGAAGAAAAAGGAGCGGTGTTCGTCCATCCTTTTGACGATACCAAGGTCATCGAAGGACAAGGGACTATTGCCAAGGAAATGCTGGATGATGCCGATTTTCCGATTGATTATCTTTTCCTCCCCATTGGTGGCGGTGGTATGGCTGCGGGGGTAAGCACCTATTTTAAGAAAACCAGTCCTGAGACCAAATTGATCGGTACAGAACCCAAAGGGGCACCGTCCATGCTGACTTCTATTCAAAACCTGAAAAACACTGTTTTGGATGAGATTGATGGATTTGTCGATGGGGCTGCGGTAAAAAAAGTGGGTAATATTCCCTTCGAAATTTGCCGTAAAAATCTGGACGAAATGCTACTGGTGCCAGAAGGCAGGATATGCACCACCATCCTGAACCTGTACAACAATGAAGGCATCGTGGTAGAACCAGCCGGAGCCATGACCTTGGCGGCCCTTTCACTATACGACAAGGATAAGCTCAAAGGCAAAAATGTAGTTTGCGTGGTCAGTGGTGGCAACAACGATATCATGCGAACAGCCGAGATCAAAGAAAGGTCTTTGCTCTACGAGGGGCTAAAACACTACTTTATGATCCAGTTTCCCCAGCGCCCGGGAGCACTCAAAGATTTCGTTTCCAAAATCCTCGGCCCCAATGATGACATCGCCTATTTCCAATTTGCCAAAAAGAACAATCGTGAAAACGGCCCCGCTGTAGTCGGTATTGAGCTCAAAAACCCTGATCATATCACTGGGATCTTTGACCGATTGAAAGAAAACCGGTTCAAGTACAATTACCTTAACGAAAACCTGGATCTGTTGACACTGCTTATGTGATCATTTTACTACAGTGAACATCCCTCGCTTTTGGCGGCTAATTTGATTCCCATTGATAGTATAATAATATTCCAAAAAATAGGTATAGGCATCATTGGCAGGCATTTCTCCATCTACACTCCCGTCCCACCCTTGGGATCCGGAATAAATCAGCTCTCCCCAGCGGTTGTATATTTTTAATGTAAATTCGACTGGACAGCTGGAAACAGGCCGATAAATTCTATTGACTCCCTCGCCGCTTGGGTCATAGCCCGTGGGCATTCTTACCTCTGGCGGCACTTCATGGAGCGACGCACTACCAAATCCAATACAGCCTCGATCGTCTTGGACGGTAACGGTGTACTCTCCTTTAGGAACTCCCGTGAGCTCTGCATTGGTATTTGCACCATAGTCCCAGGTAAACAGATAGGGACTTGTCCCTCCTGTAGGCACAGCAAGCAACTCTCCTCCTGATTCTCCCGGACAGCTCCTTCGAAGCACTTCTACTTCCACTTTTAACGGCGATGGCTTTGACACCTCGACTTCCATGTTGGTGTGGCAATCGTTGCTATCGAAAATAGTGAAATCATATTTTCCCGCCTCCAATGATTCCAGCCGTATTTCATCACCGGCAACCATGGCATTTTCACGGTCAATTCGATAAGGCGGCATACCTCCAATTGCCTTGATCGTCACTTCGGCATCTGCCGATTCATAGCAGCTTGTCCCTGGGTTTGACGTCACCTCAGCCCTTAGCTGGTCTGGCTCTCCCACCGGTAAATCATCATAAACGAGCTGGCACCCCAGCGCATCGGTGATGGTCACCTGATAGTTTCCCGGTTCCAGTCCTTCTGCTACAGGACTGTCCAATGCATCATCATGACGCCATGAATAGGAATAAGGCCCTCTCCCGCCAGTTACTTCTACGCTTATTTCACCTGTGCTCCCTCCATGACAGCTGACATCCTGAATAGTCTCTACCACTGAAATGGCCGCTAGCATTTCAACTTCCAACACTTCAGAAACTACCCTGCACTGTGTAACCTCTTCATGAAAGGCCTCATACCAAATTTTCCTGTTGGTCGCAGAAGCGTTCCACTTTACTTCCACTTCTTCCCCATTATTGGAGGAAATGATGTCGCCACCTTCTGTATGCCATTGGTACTGGTGTTTTTCCTCCGTATCCGTCACTTGATAATGGGACGTAGATGGGGCATCAAAGCATATTTCTGCAGGTCCATCCGGCGCAGGTGGCATCTCCGGATCCCACACGGTCACTGCTTTTGTGATCGCAAGACCTGGACATCCTTCTGCAGTAAAAGGCAACAGCGAAATAGCGGCGTTCTCGGCTACAAGATCCCAACGTACGGTAGCGGTATTCCCTTCTGACGCAATCAGTTCTCCCCCTTCCACCTCCCATTCGAAATGGTCAATATTCTCCATTTGTGACGCTTCATAAGTAATAGGCTCCATTCCTTCGCATACAAAATCCACTCCTTCTAGCGCCGCACTGGTCGCTATGACTTCTACCTCAAAACGAACCTCTTCAACATGGTCGCAAGTAGTCGGACCATCCGAGGCATAAATGGTCACCTGATAGATCCCTGGCGATTCAAAAGTGTGCTGTATTGCTTCCCCGGACTTTGCGGCATCCGAGCCTTCTATATTCCAGGTAAAATAATCAAAAGCTGGATTATCGGGGACAATCTCCCAAGTAAACTCTTCATTGAGACAAGTTACATTCTCTCCTATCACTTCAAAATCGTAATGCGTGTCAGTAGAAAAGGCTAAATTTTCCAGGTTGGCACCCACCGCATATCCATAGGACTCCAAATCCCCAAATCCATAAGCATAAGCGATAAATCCAGCGGGATTGGTCAAGCGATGTACTCCTCCCGAGACGCTAATCCTTGCATAAGAATAGTCACTATTTCCGGGCACGTGCTGAAATTCCCCGGCAATGGATTGTCCATCCAGTCTCGTATCACCGACAACGGAGGTTTTTACTGTGACATTAAGAAAATGGTGCGTGATCTGGACGATATCCATAGACTCAAACGTCACATCTTCCAAGAGACGTTCCGAGGGATTTAATGCCATCATAAATGGATCACCTAAAGCATAAAAAGGATCGCCTGATGTATTGCAGTTTCTACTTTTAGAAAATGCCGTCACCGAAATATCCTTGGAACCACGAATGGTCGCCACCTCATCTGCCCCAACATCCATTGGGATCCACTCCCCGGCATCGATCACTCCCTCTACCTGGCCATTTACAGAAATTTCCGTCCCATCTTCTGCGGCCAGCACCTTTACCAGTTCACCCGATGAGCGGGTCTTGAGCGGAATATGGGTGTATTCCTTTCCCCAAGTACTCAATGGATACATCTGCTGGAAGAGATGGTCAGGAGCAGAGCCGCATTCACCTACGCCAGTCCACTTATTTCCTCCAAAAACAGCAATGTTTTTGCAATCCGTAGACTGCGAATCCCGGACCCTTACCCGGCTTCCTGTCAAGTCTCCTTTGGCTTTTAGCTGATAACTCTCCCCTGCATCTAGCAAAATATCAAAGGAGATGCCCCCAGGTTTTCCATCTACTGTGCCCACCGAAGGGGTGATTTCCACTTTGGTATTATCCTCTACTCCTACCACCAAAAGCGTGCTTTCGTCATTGATATTCATCTCGACTCCCGGGGTGGTATTGGGCGTGATTTCGTAATGGGATGTAACAAGGTAATCTTTTCCCAAGGTTCTCTTTGGAAGCACCACCGTTCCATCTGCGCTTTTAAACCGCTCATTAAATGCAAACACTGAAACCTTTCCCGTAGAACTAATGAAAATCCCTTTGTTTTCTTTCTGGCCAGAGTCTCGGTGTAACAAATCCAAGTCATACTCCGGTATCCGCATGGTGTAGCTTTCCCCCTTCTGCAAATCAAAAGAATAAGTAAGGCCGTCCGAAATGGCACTCATATCGATCGTGCCTTGGGCAGTCTCATTGGCAGAGATAACGATTACAGCCCTACCGTTTTGACCATCAGTATTATTGTCCATAAATCCCACCCAAAATTCTTTCCCTACAGTGGTGAGTTGCGCATGGGCAGAAATGATCGGCAACAGGAATATGCACAGAAAAAAGCAATAAGAACAAATTCTCGGTTTCATGCTGACAGGGACGTTGGTTAGGGTAAAAAAATCACTTGTCTCATACAGGTCAATCTCAGATCAACTTTTAGCTTAGGCTATTTGATTTATTGTCAACCGAACGTGGGCTTTCAAGCCTCACATTTATAGAAAGATAACTGAATTGCTTCTTGCCTCTTTACTTTTTGCTGGTATTTGATAATAAAAGGTATTTTTATTCAAATCCGTTTATGGCTTTTAGGTATATCTTCAAGGATGCCAGTAATCACAGCAACAGTAAATAGGCGCTCACTGAAATCCCTGAAAAGCTTTATTTCATTCTGGGCGTTGTGCGCGTTACCTGAGAAATACAATCTATTGGCAAGAAAGCCTATAATCACAATTGCTTTTATTAAACCCGAATTCTAAGACATCGAAAATGAGTAACGTAAAGTAGCTAACTAATTAGCCAACCACATTATTAGACACATAGAAAGGGAAACAATTTTCGTGTAGCTTAGGTATCATCCGTGCCGCTGGCACTCCCCCTTTGGTACATTAGGAATTGCACTCAAGTCGGGAATGGCTGAAAGAGCAAGGACATTAGTTGATGTGGTGATCAAGCAAGCCGTTGTGCCCCTCTGCTCAAGTTGGCTTAGGTAAGGTTAACGAATTTTATGAGGCGGCAACTAAGCATTCTGTCTAATCCGCCTTTGACGGAGGCTGATATAGAAAGTGCAGGAGACAAACCTGCATCATAAGTTGTTACACAAGTAAGGGTTAGTCCCACAGGAACGATAGATATAAATGCTCTTGGAACATTTTAATCTAAATGCGTTTGTCTTGAGAAAAAAAGTTGACTAATGAAAAAATATTGAGTCAATTTTACCAGATACACACTAACTAAATGGCATTGAAACTGGGTTAAAACCAACCTATCCCTATTACTTCATTCGTGGTGACAGTTCTTAATTTCTTTTCAGTATTAATACAAGCTCTTTAAAACAATACAAAAAAAATATTTAACTCCTACAATAAGCCTTATCGAAACAATCTACTGATTAAACAAGCGTTTAACTTATTTATAATTTCAAAGAAAGTCCATTTACCTTAATTAAAACACAATTAATCATTACGATAATTAACATTAAAACAATATTTACCCATTAACTTTACGAACTAAGCAGAAGAAGTTAGTGTTTCCTATTTGACAACGTTTATTTTGATCCAATTAACTGACCGAAGGGTATGAGCAAGAAGCAGTATTTTGTAGTTATTTTGATTTTGGGTGCCTTGAGTACCATCAGCCCATTTTCCATTGACATGTATCTTCCTGGATTTCCTTCCATAGCGAAAAATCTGGGGACGAGCATTGCCAATGTACAGCTTTCGCTCACCAGTTATTTGGTTGGTATCGCCATCGGTCAGCTATTTTATGGCCCTTTACTGGATCGATTTGGAAGGAAAAAGCCACTTTATATTGGTTTATTGATCTATGTACTCGCTTCAGTGGCCTGTGCCCTGAGCAACACGGTAGAAAACCTGATCTTGATGCGCTTTGTCCAAGCCATTGGCGGATGTGCCGGAATGGTAGCAGCCCAAGCAATGGTAAGGGACATTTTCCCGGTCAATAAAACCGCACAGGCAATGGCGCTATTGATGCTGGTCATCGCCGTATCACCGATGATCGCCCCTACTGTTGGGGGATTTGTAACGGCCCATTACGATTGGCACACTGTTTTTATGATTTTGGCAGGTATTACCGTCATGATCATAATTGCTGCTTATTTCCTCCTTCCTGATGGGGCACAACCTGATCAAGAAGTATCACTAAAGCCGAAGCAGGTAGTCAAAAAATACGTAGAAGTAACTAAAAACCGCCAGTTTTTGGTTTATATGCTAGTAGGTGGCGTGGCAGGCGCAGCACCATTTGCTTACATCTCAGGATCCGCAGATGTATTTATGAACATCTATGGAGTGACCGAACAGCAATATGGGTGGATCTTTGCGCTATTGGCCTTTTCTATGATTGGTTCTACACAGCTGAACCATATCCTGCTAAAGAAATTCACCAGTCAACAGATCATTAAGGTGGCATTGACTTATCAGACCATCATTGGTTTTGTGTTGATATTGGGTGTTTGGAATGGATGGTTAAACGTGTATACGCTGATTGGAATGATGTTTGTTTTTCTTACCGGCCATGGGTTGGCCAATCCCAACGCGGCGGCATTGACCTTGGCACCCTTCAGCAGGAATGCCGGAAGTGCGGCTGCCTTGATGGGCAGTGTACGAATGGCTATGGGCGGTTTAGTTTCAGGAGCAGTCAGCATCTTCCACAATGGCACCGCTAGCCCCATGGTCATCCTGATGACCTTCTGTTCGGTAGGTGGACTATTGACATTGGTCATTGATACCAATCAAAAAAGAGTAGAAAAAAAGCGTAAAGCCGTGGAGGAAGAAAAACAACACTCCATGGCCGTATAACGTTATAAATATAGTTGATTAACAGCCGGTTTATTTTCAAGAAGCCGTTGGTTTGGTGCACAAATCAACGGCTTTTTTATTGGCAGTTGATTGGTACACACTCCTTTCTGGTATAGGAAATCCTTTATTCCACTCTTAGATCAAGTTCACCATGGGCATTGCCCATGACTAAGGATGTTAGGCACTTTCAGGGCATTCTTTATGCTACTTGGCTTTTTCAATTAAACCCGGTTTAAATACCGTTTAGTTAAGGGCATTTCCTCCTTTTCATATACCTAAAAGTCTTTTTTTTGATTGACTTTGGCTGGGGAAACCTGATCATCTTGGTGGATTTTATCCTTTTCATTTTTTCCATTGATGAAAAAAGAAAGAAAAAAATCTAGGCCGGTGGTATGCCTTTTAAAATGGAACATGGATTTACCCTGCGACCGAGATCCGTCACCCATTTTAATTTCCACCCGATGGCTACGGCCTAAAAGTGAGTGGGTCTCGCTGTTCCACGACGCGAGCCAACTCACTTTCTTAACGGCCTCCACCATCGGATGGAAAACAGGCATACCAAGGGCCGTAATAAGGAAGCGATACCTTTTTTGGCTCAGGGGGGCTTATAGTTCTCGCTCAACTTGGTTACTTAAGAAAATATACCACTACATGGAATAATGATGATAATTTATCCATAAGAAACTTATTAATCGGATCCGCCTTGCAGGTATTGGGCGTTAAGAAATTAAAAAGCGGGTGGGCAAAAAGGCAGGCTTGTTTGACGAAATACTAGTCAAAAAGAATGTTGGCTGCTAGAAAAGGAGGAGTTTGCCTGCATGAGGGGAGGTTTTAATTTTAGGCCAATAGATGCACAGCGGCGGGGTTTTTTGGTTACTTTTTTGACCTGAAGCAAAAAAGTGACAAAGGTAAAGAGATGAAAACCATCTTGGAATTTAGCAGAAAAATAATAGAACCAATATTTCCAAATACACACTAACTAAACGGCATTAAACCCGGATTATGCGTTAGGAATCGTAGTGAGAGCTGAAATTGCAAGAAAATCAGTTAGTTTGGAGGCATTAGCGTAGCACCGCTACGGTTATGCCGAAAACTAAAGTGAAACGGCTGATTTTGAAGCAGTTTCAGGTCGCAACACCTGTGCGCCGTGGCGTAGATAGGCTAATGCATATTCCGGGTTAAAGAAAAAAATCAGCGTAAATCATCATCACCAGTGTCAGCAGCGTTCTATCAGCCCCCAGCTTTTACGCTTGATCCTAAAAAATCCCATTTCCTCCCCTATCCAAGGCAAAATTCGTTTCTCCGCCCAATAAAATTTGTATCTTTGCCACTTGTAAAAACAGCAACGGAACGATCCATGATTTCAGTAGATAATCTCTCTTTAAAGTTCGGAAAACGAACCCTTTTTGATGAAGTAAGCTTAAAGTTCACCCCAGGCAATTGCTATGGTGTGATCGGTGCCAATGGGGCTGGTAAATCCACCTTCCTCAAGATCCTTTCTGGGGATCAGGACAGCACCACCGGAAGTGTCAACATCACCCCTGGCCAGCGAATGGCGGTATTGAAGCAAAACCACTTTGAGTTTGACGAGATGGAAGTGCTCAAGACGGTGATCATGGGCCATAAAAAGCTGTACTCCATCATGGAGGAAAAAGACGCCATCTACATGAAACCTGATTTTTCGGAAGAAGACGGCCTCCGCGCATCGGAACTGGAAGCTGACTTTGCTGAAATGGACGGGTGGAACGCTGAGTCGGACGCTGCTGCTATGCTTTCTGGTTTGGGGATTTCTGAAGACCTTCACCACGCCCTGATGAAAGACCTCGCTGGTAACCAAAAAGTAAGGGTCTTGCTCGCCCAAGCCTTGTTCGGTAACCCAGACATCCTTATTCTCGATGAGCCTACCAACGACCTGGATGCCGACACGATCAACTGGCTGGAGGACTTCTTGGTAAACTTCAAGAACCTCGTGATCGTCGTATCCCACGACAGGCACTTCTTGGATGCGGTATCCACGCATATTGTGGACATTGACTTTAGCAAAATCAAGATCTACAGCGGTAACTATACCTTCTGGTACGAATCTTCCCAGCTGGCCGCTAAACAAAAGACGGATCAAAACAAAAAAGCGGAGGAAAAGCGAAAGGAACTGCAGCAGTTTATCGAGCGCTTTTCTGCCAACGTGGCCAAGTCCAAGCAGGCCACTGCCAGAAAGAAAATGCTCGAAAAACTCAATGTGGAAGACATCCAACCTTCTACGCGTAAATACCCCGGCATTATCTTCAAGCCTGAAAGGGAAGCTGGTGACCAGATTTTCATGACCGAAGAGCTCGAACTGAAAGACGAAGGAACCACCTACTTCACCGATGTCAACCTGATGGTGGACAAAGGGGACAAGATCGCCTTCATATCAAAAACCAAGCAAGCGGTCAATAAATTCTTCCAAACGATCATGGAAGAAATACCCACCCAAAAAGGAGAATTCAAATGGGGAGTGACCATCAACAAGGCCTACTTGCCCAATGACAACTCTGAACACTTCAAAACCAATCTTAACCTGATCGATTGGTTGCGGCAGTATTCTTCCAATCAGGAAGAAGCCTATGTGAGGACGTTTTTGGGAAGGATGCTTTTTACGGGTGAAGAAACCCTCAAGTCAGCAACCGTACTCTCTGGAGGTGAAAAAGTAAGGTGCATGATATCCAAAATGATGCTGCAAAACCCAAATCTGCTCGTCATGGACGAACCTACCAACCACTTGGACTTGGAATCCATCACGGCATTTAACAACGCCATCATTGAATTCAATGGCACGGTATTGCTATCCTCTTATGATCACGCTTTCGTCCAGTCCACCGCCAATAGGATCGTGGAATTCACCCCTAACGGCACCATTGACCGAAGGATGAGTTATGACAACTACCTCGAAAGTGACGAAATCAAAGCGCTTAGAGAAAGCATGTATAAAAAAGGGTGATTTCACCTTATCAATCCATTAACTGATCCCTTTTTGAATGGTTTTAGAGTGTTCAAAAAGGGATTTTTTAGCTCCAAGGAATATGACCAAGTATCCGAAAATCACCCTCAAAAAGGGTAAAGAGATCTCCTTAAAAAGGCGTCACCACTGGGTGTTTTCAGGCGCTATCGCCAATGCTGCTTCAGACCTCCAAAATGGCCAACTTGTAAGCGTGTACAGCCATCGCGATGAGTTTCTGGGAACCGGTCATTACCAAAAAGGATCCATCACGGTAAGAATAATCAGTTTTGAACCAAGGGAAATCGATGCTTCTTTTTGGCAAGAGAAACTCCACGATGCCTATCAGATGCGTAACAATATCGGACTGACCGATAGTCAACATACTAATGTCTACCGGCTGATCCACGGAGAAGGGGACCAACTCCCCGGATTGATCATTGACCATTATAATGGCACCGCTGTCATACAAGCCCACAGCCTAGGCATGTACCAGCATCGAGAGGAAATCTCCAGAGCCCTTCAGTCGGTTTACGGAGAAAAGCTGAAAGCCGTGTACGATAAAAGTGCGGAAACACTGAAAGGACAGGCCAATATCGAAAACCAGTTCCTCTACGGGGAGCCCGCTACCAATATTGTCTTGGAGAATGATTGTACGTATGAGATTGATTGGGAAAAGGGCCAAAAGACCGGTTTTTTCATTGACCAACGGGAAAACAGGAAACTTCTCGGGAAATATAGCCAAGGCAAAAAGGTGCTGAATACCTTTTGTTATTCCGGTGGTTTTTCCATCGCTGCACTGGAAGCAGGTGCCTCAGAAGTACATTCGGTGGACATTTCTGCCAAAGCCATCGAGCTGACCGAAAAGAACTTGAAGCTCAATTCCCAGTTTCAAGGAAAACATGCCTCCAAGGTGGCGGACGTGGTAAAGTATATTCGTGAAATAGAGCAGGATTATGACGTCATTGTGCTGGATCCTCCGGCATTTGCCAAGAACATGAAGGCGCGTCACAATGCCGTCCAAGCCTACAAAAGACTGAATGCAGAAGCACTCAAGCATATAAAGCCGGGCGGCATCCTCTTCACCTTTAGCTGCTCCCAGGTGGTGGACAAGCAGCTTTTTGCGCATACCATCACTGCTGCGGCCATCGAAGTAGGCAGAAACGTCCGCATCCTCCAGCAACTCACCCAGCCTGCCGATCACCCGATCAATGCATTCCATACAGAAACGGAATACCTGAAAGGGCTAGTGCTGTATGTAGAGTAGAGGTTTGTGGTTGGAAGGTTCTAAGGTTGGAGGGTTTGTGGAGTTCGTTGGTGGTTTGGGATGCCTGTCCTGAGCATGGAGCGAACGATGTAGGCCCGAACCGGAATGATGAGGATGAGGTTCCCCCATCACTTCACGTCGATATTATACACAAAAGCCCGGTACTTCAGCAAAGCCACGAATACGGCTCCCCCCACTGCATTACCAAATAATGCAAAAACCTGGAAGTTCAGGTACCTACCAAAGGTGATATTGGGAGAACTTACCAACCCGGCGAAGACCTCGACATTTCCCACAATACTGTGATGCAAACCTGTAAAGGCCATCATGGAGGTAATGATAAAGATGATCACAATCCTGCTCAAGGTATCCCGAGAGGAAGACAAAAGCCAAGACAGTAGCCCCATTAGCCAACCCGCCAGCATGGCGCTGCTAAAGATCACCAAACTGGAAAAATCAGTAGCATGAAGGGCTATTTTTTCCACCACTATCATGTCAAATATGCCCAGCCGAGGCCCGATCCACAATAACAGCGAAGCGATCAGCATGCCACCAATAATATTTCCGGCAATCACCAAGCCCCATATTTTCAACAAACTGGAAACACTTCGTTTTTTATTGAGCACGGGCAAGGTCAACAAGGAAGTCTGTTCCGTAAAAAGAATGGACTGCCCAAGAATAACCATGATAAACCCCACTGGATATACCAATGCCGTCAACTTATAGCTGACGTCTTCACCAAGGAATTTGGAAAAGTAAGCGTATACAGCACAAATCAATAAGTAACTAAAACCTATCTCCAACCCCGCAGTCAAAGAACTGAGCAGCAGACTACTAGACTTTTTATCATAAGTTTCCAGCCCTTCAGTGATCTGTTCTTTAAGAATTTCTCCATGAGACTTCGTGCCGTCATTGGAAAGGGATTTGGATTTTTTTAGCTCAGAATCAATGCTCTTCTGTCTTTTTGCTTCTTCTCTATCGTGCTTATCTGCCATGGATGTTCCGCTTTAAAACCTCAATAACGTACAAAATCCGTTTCTTTCATAGTTTGGGGATTGTAAAATTTTAGGATTGGAAGGTTAATAACATTCTTCTCCCTCGCAAGGAAGTCACGTTAGTGGGCTGCCCAGAGAATGGCCAATCCCCATCAGAAACGAGCCTTGCATAAACCAGGTTAAAGCATTCATAAAACGACCATACGAATTGATAATTCCGAGGAAAAATGCTGAGGATATGCCTTCCCTTAAAAACGAAAATTTTGAAAGGCAATTAATTCATCGTACGTGCTCCCCAATAAATTGACTTTCTCTGCGCTACTTATTTCCAATTTCTCGAACTCTGGCTAAATCAAATAAGCCATTAACCTCTACCCCGCCAATCTAATATCCCTATTTACTTTTGATCGTAAAAATTACCAAAAATTTGGATAAATCAACAATTTACCCAGACAAAAACATTAATAACTTTTAATTTAAAATAAAAATATTACATTGTTTAAAATAGCACAATTTACTATGGCGAATGTTTTATGGTTACAAGGAGGGGCATGTAGTGGAAACACCATGTCGTTTCTTAATGCGGAAGAACCCACCGTTGTTGAACTCATTACTGATTTTGGTCTTAATATACTTTGGCATCCCACTACGGGATTACAAATTGGAGAGCAGGTGCAAGACCTATTAAAAGATATTATCAACGGTAAAGTTCAAATGGACATCCTGGTCTATGAAGGCTCCTTAATTCAGGGGCCAAATGGAACAGGTTCGATGAACTATTTTGCTGACCGACCGATGAAAGATTGGATTAAAGAACTGTCGGAAGTTGCCGGTTATGTAGTAGCAGTAGGTGACTGCGCTACTTGGGGAGGGATTCCAGCCGTGGCTCCAAACCCTAGTGAATCCACGGGGTTGCAATTCCACAGAAAAAATAAAGGAGGCTTTTTAGGTTCCGATTATGTTTCAAAAGGAGGCCTACCTGTCATCAACATTCCCGGCTGTCCTGCACACCCAGACTGGATCACCCAAATCTTAGTAGCAATTGCGGTAGGACGCATAGGTGATGTGCAGATTGATAAATATCATAGACCGAAAACGTTCTTTACAAATTTTGTCCAAGATGGATGTACCAATGTCACCAACTTTGCCCAAAAAGTGGATGGCAACTTCGGGAAACGTGGCGGCTGCCTCTTTTATGAAGTGGGGTGTAGAGGACCAATGACTAGGGCAAGTTGCAATAATATATTATGGAACAGGCAATCAAGTAAAACCCGCTCTAATCACCCATGCTTAGGCTGTACCGAACCGGGATTCCCACATAACGATTTAAAAAAAGGTAGTGTATTTAAAACAATGAAATACTTAGGCGTATTGCCTAAAGAGATTCCTACTGGTAGAACAAAACTAGCCTATTATATAGAAGCAGGTTTCCAAAAAGTACTGCCCAAGAACCAAAAAATAATGGAAACTTCTAAATAATTAAATATATAGAAATGTCAGTAAAAGAATTAAATATATCACCAGTAGGACGAGTGGAAGGGGATTTAGATGTGAAGGTGTACATAGATAATGGGAAAGTAACCCGGGCACATACACAAGCCGCTATGTTTAGAGGTTTTGAAAAAATCATGGAAGGTAAAGACCCTCAATCAGGCCTTATTGTTACGCCAAGAATTTGCGGTATCTGTGGGGGATCCCATTTGTATTGTGCTTCTTCTGCATTGGATACTGCATGGGGAACTGAGCTCTCCCCTAACGCTTTACTTTTAAGAGCTATAGGACAAGCAACAGAAACTATACAGAGTATTCCTCGCTGGTTTTACGCTATTTTTGCGACAGACATGGCAAATAAAAAATTTACCGATAAACCGTTATACAAAGAAGTGGTAAAACGCTGGTCTGCTTATGTAGGAGAATCTTTTCAAACAGGCTTAACTGCCAGTGCACTACCAGTCCAGGTTTATGCATTATTTGGAGGGCAATGGCCACACTCAAGTTATATGGTTCCTGGAGGGGTGATGTGCGCTCCAACACTAAAAGATATTACCAGAGCGCACGCAATAATGACACAATTCAAAAACGATTGGTTAGAACCGATTTGGCTAGGCTGTACAATAGAGCGTTATCTCGAAATCAAATCTTGGGATGATATGTTGGCTTGGATGGAAGAGAGTGAGTCGCATAAAAACAGTGATTTAGGCTTGCTGATCAGAGCAAGTCTGGAATTTGGTTTAGGCTCATTTGACAAAGGTGTCGGCAAATTTCTAGCTTTTGGAACATACTTGCATAAAGATTTATACAATAAACCAACTGTCGAAGGACGAAACAAAGCCTTAATCAGTTCCAGTGGATTTTTTGATGGAGAAAATTGGCATGAATTCGATCACTTAAAAGTTAGTGAAGACATAAAACATTCATGGTATAGCGACCAAAAAGATGGTCTTCACCCTTGGGATGAACCACTACCAACCCCCGTAAAATCCCAAACACTACACGATTCCAATTTTGATGAGCAATACAGTTGGGCAAAAGCACCACGGTATGATGGCCATGCGGTAGAGGCTGGTCCTATCGCACGCTGTTTAATGAATGGCAATCCTAACAATCTAGACCATCAAATAAAGGATCCATTTTTCATTGACGCTTATCGTAAGTTAGGTGGCGCAAGTGTATTTACCCGGGTATTGGCACGGGTCCATGAAGCACCAAGACTATATAAACTCATCGAACAGTGGCTATCTGAAATAGACCTGGATGGAGAGTTTTATATCAAGCCAGTTGAAAAAGATGGAAAAGGATTTGGAGCAACTGAGGCTGCCCGTGGTTCTTTAGCGCATTGGATTGAAATTGAAAATGGTGTAATTAAAAATTACCAAGTAATGGCTCCAACAACATGGAACGTGGGACCAAATGATGCTAAAGGCAATTCAGGACCAATAGAAGCTGCACTTGAAGGTATTGAAATAGAAGACCCCGAAGATCCAGTGGAAGTAGGTATCGTTGCTCGTTCTTTTGACTCATGTTTGGTGTGTACCGTACATGCTCATGATGAGAAAAGTGGTATTGAATTGTCAAGGTTTAAACTGTAAGGCTCTTTTTTAAAGGAAATCAAGAAATCTCGATTTTAAAAATAGTAGTAGTAATGAGCAAGGAATTGATATATGAAAACAGCCATAATGGGTTTTGGCAACCCGGTAAGAAGTGATGATGCAGTTGGAATCTATGTAATAGATCAATTAAAAACAGTCATTGGTAAAAATACAGATATAAGTATTTTTGATATGGGTACTTCCGCTTTTGAAGTTCTTTTTGGATTAAAAGGACATCAAAGGATTATTTTAGTAGATGCTGTAATTAACACTAACGAATCGATAGGTACCTTATTTAAAGTGCCCGCAGAAGAAGTAATGCGTGCTCCACAAAACGATCCCATGGTGTTTTTGCATGGTATGAAGTGGGATCAAGCTTTATCATATGCTAAAAAAATATTACAGGAAAACTACCCTAATGACATTCAAGTATATTTGATAGCTATTGAAGACACACGTCTAGAAGTGAGATTAAGTGATGCGGTGCAAAAAGCAGGAGATAAAGTGGTTCAACATATTTTAGATGATCTAAAAACGTTAAGTTCCTGAATGGTATCCTTAAAATCTTCACATATTTACATAGAAAGTGATATGGTGGAAACTGTATTTTGTGATGAAAATTATGCGTATGCGGTCTATAAAATTGAAAGTAGTTTATTATTGCTAACTCCTGTTTCAAACCAATGGTTTGCAAGAATGCATAAAAACCCTACTCCATTTTTATTAAAAAACCGCAACTTAAAAGGCGATAAAACATTGCCCATACGTGAGATCTTAATAGACAACAACCTTGACACCACTGATAGGGATTTAGCATTTGAGCTCATAAAAAAAACAAGCCTGTTAAAGGTTAAACTATGATTGAGTTTAATCTCTAATGGCTATTACATACCTAGAAACAGTGCACAATAAAGTTTGAAAAAGAAGATTGCTTGGTATCATTACTCATTAAAATGATACTAGGATTTTTTACCAAATACTCCTTAAACCCGGAATATGCATTAGCCTATCTGTTGCGACCTGAAACTGCTTCAAAATCAGCCGTTTCACTTTAGTTTTCGGCATAACCGTAGCGGTGCTACGCTAATGCCTCCAAACTAACTGATTTTCTTGCAATTTCAGCTCTCACTACGATTCCTAACGCATAATCCGGGTTAAAGAAACCGGAGATAATCAGTAGATACGATTACCAGAAATTGCCGCCTCGCTTATAAAATCACGATTTACAAAAGATGTTCGTGGCACCAAAAAAAATGACTAATCATGCTTACACTATTAACCACAATTAGCCATCAGCAAAACGTTAAAAATGCAATAGCATCGGTAGACCGATTAGGTGAATTAGTTGCAATTGTTACTATTAATAGTGACATCCAACAACCCACAAAACTCGTTGAGGTTAAAAACAACATAATTACCAAATCATTAGATTGGCATGACACCGAACCTCCCTATATTATTCCTTCGGAAACATATACGGATGAAAACCTATTGGCTATTGTATTTTATAGTTTGGGAAATTATCAAAAAGCGCTTGAGTATATTTCAGAAAACAGCACATTACACCAAAATATAGTAATTGCCAACCACATCCAATTTGAATACCCGATAAGTAAAGCACAGTATCATGCTATCGAACTATCTAAACACAACCAATGCATCATACATCACTATGGGAATTATGTAAATCGTTTGCAAATAGATGAAGTAGAGAAAAAATATCAAGAAGCTATAGAAGCGGCAGAAAATGATGAATTACGAATTTTTACAGCAAAGCATTATACCAACCTTTTAATAGACACCCAAAAGTTCGTAAAAGCTGAAACACTAATTCGATCATTACACCCTACTTCAATTTCTGAAGAAGCCAAAAACGCATTAAAAGTACAATTGGCAACGGTAATGATGCAACAACTACAACTGCCTTTTGAAAAAGAAACATTAGCAACCATTCAAAACCTATTTCAATCGAGCATTGAGTTTTACGAAAAAAATCAATTGAAGGTAAATGCCGGATTATTGCTAATAGATGCATCAGAAATAGCGAATTACCAGCAAGACTTTGCGGGTTCAAATGGCTATATCAATAAGGCCATACACTATTTTAAAGATGAAGAAGTTCCAGAATTTTATGGTGAAGCCAACTTGCATAAAGCGACCCTGTTATATCTCTGGAGTAAAAACGGACAGCCACAATATTACAAGCCAGCAATTAATGCATTTCAGGATACTTTAAAGGTGTTTAAACGTGATACGCATCCCAAAAAGTTTGCCGATATACATCATAAAATGGCCTTGATCTATTCTGAAATACCGGTGTCTCCAGAAGAAAAACCTATTTGGACGGCCTTTTGCGCATCCTCTTTTAAAGAGGCCTTGGCTTTTTATACAAAAGAAGATTACCCGTACGAAAACGCAATGATAAGCCATAACTACGCTACAGCACTTATCAACTTCCCGGAAGCCAAATTACATGACAATTTCGACAAGGCCTATAATTTATTTGAAGCGGCTTTGGAGGTAAGAACGGCGAATAAATACCCCTCCGAACGTGTATCTACGATAATCAATCAATTAGAACTATTCTGGCTTATGCATAACAATTCCGACAAGGAAGAAATAAAGCGTCTTGATGAAATGCGCAATAAAATAAACGAAGCAAAAGCATTAGTACCCGACGCTGAAATGTTAAAAAAAATAACCTTTCATGAAGTGAAGTTAGAATCGTTAAAAGCCATTTTATAAAATGCACGAAACATCAATAGTAAACAGTATAATCCGTACCCTGGAAATGGAGTTTGAAGAAGAAAAACTCCATAAAATGAAAGCTATTTACCTTAAAGTGGGTACACTGTCTAATATAGAGCCACGTCTATTACATAATGCCTACAGTGCCTATAATTATGGTGGGTCTAAATACCATAATGTAGCGTTATTTATAGAATCCACCTCTATAAAAATCAAATGCGAGGTATGTAACCATATCACAAACGTAGAGAAATACAGGTTTATTTGTGAAAACTGCAAACGACCAAGTAAAAATATAATTCAAGGAGAAGAAATGTTAATCCATAAAATAGAATTTGAAGATTAAGAAAATATGAGCGTAAATAAATCAACAAAAGCAGCGCGTGGATCCGTGCAATGTGAGAATACAAACATCAACTTGCTCAAGGCAAATGACTTTGTAGCTGACATTATCAGAAAAGAAATGGCCAACAGCAAAACCCTGTTGGTAAATATCACCTCTTCTGCTGGGAGCGGAAAGACCACTTTAATGCAAAAAACAGCCGAGAAGCTAAAGGATAAGCTAACGATGGCTGTTATGGTAGGTGATTTAGAGACCGAACGTGATGCAGATCGCATTAAGGAAACAGGAATACAAGCCTTGCAGATTGTAACAGGTGGGATTTGCCACTTGGAATCCCAAATGGTACACCAGGTGCTTGATCAATTCGATCTGGAAAATATAGACCTACTGTTTATTGAAAATGTAGGAAACCTAGTATGTCCCGCTTCTTTTGATTTGGGTGAAGATTTTCGAGTGACACTTATGGCCACAACAGAAGGAGACGACAAACCTAAAAAATATCCTCGGATGTTTTTAACAAGCGATTTAATGCTGGTATCGAAAGCGGATCTATTACCCTATTTACCATTCTCTGTGGAGGCCGTTACTAAGGATGCCCAAGAGGTAAATCACGAGCTGGAAGTAATACAAATATCATCCATAAATGGTGAAGGTATTGATGAATGGTGCGATTGGTTAGTTAAAAAGGTAGATGCCAAAAGACAGTCATAACACATATCAAATCAAGATAAGCGGGCAGGTACAAGGCGTTGGGTTTCGCCCATTTGTTTACAACCTCGCTCTTAAATATCAAATAAGAGGAACTGTCTCCAACAACGAAGACGGGGTTGCCGTATATTGCAATTCATCTAAAAAGAAAGTCGCTGATTTTTTATCTGATATACTTAACCATAAACCTGAGACAGCTATCATTACAACCTATTCAATAATTGACCTTCCGTATATTGAATATAATTCTTTTGAAATACTCCCCTCGGAAATCAATAAAAAAATAAACATTCCCTTAACCCCGGATTTTGCCATTTGTAATAATTGCAAAACCGAACTGTCAGAGGCAGCAAATAGACGTTATCATTATGCTTTTACCACCTGTGTGCATTGTGGACCACGTTATGCCATAACCAATAAATTTCCATTTGAAAGAGCCCATACCACTATGGATGATTTTATTATGTGCGATACATGTAAAATGGAATATAAAGCCCCTACAAACAAGCGCTTTCATTCGCAAACCAACTCTTGTAGCTCCTGTGGTATCCAATTACAATTAACAACGAATTCAGCTGAAGTCATCACTAAAAATCAAATAGATTGTATTGATGACGTAGCCTCATTTATTATTAAAGGAAACATTATAGCTATTAAAAACACTTCTGGATATTTATTATGCTGTGACGCCACAAATCGCGATGCCGTTATTACCCTACGAAAAAGAAAAAAAAGGCCTCATAAACCATTCGCTGTTATTTATTCTTCTTTAGAGGCTGTTAAAAAGGACTTTAATCCCTCCATCCATGAAGAACGCATGCTGCAATCTGGCGTAGCGCCAATCGTCATTCTTCAAAACACCAAAAAAACTGCCATTGCTGTAAATGCCATCGCCCCAAACATAAACCAAACCGGGGTAATGTTGCCTTCTTCTGCACTGTTGGAACTAATAATGCAGAAAGTAGGGCGGCCAATAATAGCTACAAGTGGAAACCTTCATGGCTCCCCTATCCTATCTGAAGAAAAAGAAGCTCGTAAAAAACTGGAAAAAGTTGCTGATTACTTTTTGAACCATAATTTAAACATCCAATTTCCGCAAGATGATTCTGTGGTAAAATTTGCAGATAGCCACAAGCTCGTTTTAAGACGTGCCCGGGGATTAGCTCCTAATTATATAGAAGCTAAAGCAATTTCTAAAGAACCTGTTCTCGCTATGGGAGCACATCTAAAAAGCACATTTACATTTGTTCCTAATACCCAACTCTACGTAAGTCAATATTTCGGAAACTTAGAAAATTTCGATGTATTAGAACGATACAAAACAGCTATTGATCAATATATAGAATTGTTCCAAACCAGCCCAAAAACAATCCTAATAGACCGACACGCTCAATATGAAAGTTCTATTTTAGGGGAAGAATTGGCATCCAAAATAGGTGCCAAGATATATCCAATACAGCATCATAAAGCGCATTTTGCCAGTGTATTGGGAGAAAATCAGTTATTTACTTCAAATAAAAAAATACTGGGCGTAATATGGGATGGAGTAGGCTTAGGTGATGATAACCAAGTATGGGGAGGCGAATTTTTCACCTATCATAATTCCAAAATCGAACGCTTGACGCATTTTGAATATTACGATTGGATAGCAAATGATAAAATGTCTACAGAGCCTCGATTGGCTTTATTTAGCCTGTTGAACGACAAGAATTTAGTGAAGAATAAATTTTCTGAAACCGAATGGAGCATCTACACAAAAACAATTACAAAGAATACGTTAATAACTTCATCAGTAGGAAGGCTATTTGACGCAGTCGCCTCTGCATTAGATATAGTAGATGTGAATACTTTTGAAGCAGAGGCTGCAATACAGCTTGAAAATTGCGCAAGCTCCTATGCTGGTAACCACTTCACCGATTTTTTGGATGGTTTCGATTATGATAAAATTCCTTCCCAATATATTATCGAAACAATAACTAAAACATATAGAAAGGGAGGAGCCAAAGAGCAATTAGCCTATAGTTTTATCTATACACTTGCCATGGCAATAATTAAAATCGCCCAAAAAAACCATATCGATACCATTGCTTGTAGTGGAGGTGTTTTTCAGAACTCACTATTGACTGAAATCCTGATCAAAGAAGCTGAAAAACAAACATTAATATTAAACCTGAATCGTGAATTATCTCCTAATGATGAGAATATTTCCTTTGGGCAATTTATGTACCATCAACATATAAAAAATTAGAATCATGTGCTTAGCAATTCCCGGAAAAATAAAAAGTATCGATCTACAATACAACAATAGTGTCAGAATGGCAAAAGTTGTATTTGGCGGTATTACCAAAGAGGTCAGCTTGGAAATGTTGCCTGACGCTGATATTGGAGATTATGTTTTAGTTCACGTTGGTGTAGCGATAAGCAAGGTAGATGAAGAAGAGGCATACAAAACGTTTAAATATTTAGAAGAAATAGGAGAATTAGGAGAACTTGAAGATGTAGAAGATTATCTTCCTAAAAAAGAAGGCTTATGAAGCATATGAACGAATACAGAGATCCTGAATTGGCAAAGCTTTATCTCGAAAAAATAGCTAAAACGGTTACACAGCCTTGGTCTATTATGGAAGTTTGTGGTGGCCAAACGCATAGTCTTGTAAAGAATGGGATTATAGACATGCTGCCTAAGGACATCACGATGATCCATGGCCCAGGCTGTCCAGTGTGTGTCACCTCTCTAAGCTTAATCGATAAGGCCATACATCTCGCCGTCAATGAAAATGTGATTTTATGCTCCTTTGGGGACATGCTCCGTGTTCCCGGGTCGAAAATAAGCTTGTTGGAAGCCAAGGCTAAAGGTGCAGCTATTCGCATTTTATATTCCCCATTAGAGGCTGTAAAAATTGCCGGAGATAACCCAGATAGAGAAGTCGTATTTTTCGCTGTAGGCTTCGAAACTACCGCACCAGCAAATGCCTTGTCAGTAATTCACGCACATAGAAAAGGACTATCCAATTATTCTATTTTGGCTTCACATGTATTGGTGCCACCGGCAATGGAAGCAGTGATTAACGATAAAGAGAGTAAGATTGATGGTTTTTTGGCGGCTGGGCACGTTTGCACGATCATGGGTAATGCAGAATACTACCCGTTGTCCTCTCAGTATAAAGTCCCTATAGTGGTGACAGGTTTTGAGCCAATAGACATACTTCAAGGAATACTCATGGTTGTTCGGCAATTGGAACAGAAAAAATATGTGGTTGAGAACCAATATGCCCGTATTGTACGTGAAGAAGGGAATACAGCTGCACAAAAAGTAATTTTTGAGGTTTTTGAAATCAAAGACCAAACGTGGCGAGGCATAGGCACCATTCCTAAAAGCGGTTATGCCGTTAAAGAAAAATATGCTTCTTATGATGCCAATAAAAAATTCAGCATTACAATTGACGAAGCACCGGAGCATCCAGAATGCATATCAGGAGAGATCATGAAAGGCATAAAGAAGCCATTTGAGTGTCCGCAATTTGGCAAAAAATGCAAACCCTCTTTTCCCCTTGGTGCTCCAATGGTAAGTAGTGAAGGTGCTTGTGCTGCATATTTTCATTTTTCCGGTTCGGTTGAAGTCTAATCTGTTTTAAATCATTAGAAATGCCTGATTCAAATAAATTACGAATGCAATTAACCTGCCCAATGCCAAAATTGGACTTTGATATCATAACGCTTGGACATGGCAGTGGAGGTGTGTTAACCAATAAATTACTTGATAGTGGTGTTTTTGATCTGCTGACCAATGATATACTTGAAGAAAGACATGATGGTGCGATAATAAATATGAATGAAAAAATAGCTTTCTCCACGGATAGCTTTTTGGTTTCTCCTATTTTTTTTCCTGGCGGTAACATTGGGGAGTTGGCGGTAAATGGCACCGTAAATGACCTAGCGATGTGCGGTGCAGTTCCCAAATATTTATCCTTGAGCTTTATCCTTGAAGAGGGATTAAAAATGACTGAATTTTGGGAGGTTTTGGTCGCTATTAAATTCGCATGTGAAAATGCCAATGTAAAAGTGGTCACAGGCGACACTAAAGTAGTGGAAAAAGGAAAAGGGGATAAAATATTCATCAATACCTCTGGGATCGGCAATGTGCATCCTAAGGCCAATATTGGCAAAACCCGAATACAAATAGGCGATAAAATAATAGTGAGCGGAAATATTGCAACACATGGTATGGCTATTATGTCTATCCGAGAAGGATTAGAGTTTGAGTCCACTATCCAAAGTGATACCACCAACCTAAACCACACCATTATAAATTTAATAGAACAATTTGGCAACGATATTCACCTATTAACAGATCCGACAAGAGGAGGTATTGCAACGGTATTAAAGGAAATTGCTTTGACTTCGGATTTTGGAGTTGATATTTTCCAAAGAGACCTACCTATGGATGATCAAGTAGCAAGTGCCTGCGAATTACTGGGAATAGACCCGCTGTATGTGGCCAATGAAGGGCTATTTTTAAGCTTTGTAGATGCCTCGATAGCTAATTCATTTTTAGAAGTACTACAAAATGATAAGAATGGCAAGAATGCAAAAATCATTGGCTCGGTGGTAGATACGCACCCTAACCAGGTTATTTTAGAAAGCTCTATCGGCGGCAAACGTGTGGTGAGTATGCTGCCCGGAGAACAACTACCTAGAATTTGTTGATATATGGATTATTCTACTTTAGGCGATAACATTGCTAATGCCTATGTTTTCAGAGGGGCTAAGCAAAAGTCATTTTTAGCTCCAAGAGGGGTTTTCGTTGCCAACAATAAGCTATTTGTGGCTGATACTGGCCAAAACCGTGTTTTCATTTGGAATAGCATTCCTTCATCAGAATTTCAAGAACCCGATGTTATTTTAGGGCAACTATCTATTGAAGATGCTGGCAGAAACGCTAATTCTAAAGTCACTTCTAAAACATTGCATTACCCTTCTGGAGTATGGAGCAATGGCGAGAAATTGGTAGTTGCAGATGCTTGGAATCACCGGGTGTTGATATGGCATACCATGCCAACAAAAAATGCACAGCCTGCCGACACTGTTTTAGGCCAACCAGATTTTGAGAGTAATCATCCAAATGTAGAAGGTCAAGCAGCAGATCCTAAAGCCAATACACTAAATTGGCCTTATGGTGTTTTTTCAGACGGAAAGAGCCTTTGGGTTGCTGATACTGGAAATAGGCGTGTTTTGTTTTTTAATGAAATCCCGCATAAAAATTTTGCGCAAGCTGATAAAGTAATTGGCAAACCAACTTTCACTACTAGGGATTACGAAAGTGGAAACGACCCGGTTTGGCCATATTCTGTTAAAGTGAATAGAAAGGGAAATCTAGCCATTGCCGATACCCAGCTCTATCGAACTTTGATCTGGAACGATAAAAACGATGCTTACAAGCAACCAGCAGATGCCATCATAGGACAGCGTGACTTTGATAGTGCGGGTCAAAATCAATTTAGACTTACACCTGAAGCCAACACGTTAAATTGGACGTATGATGCTTGTTTTTACAAAGAAGGGATTTTAGTATGCGATACAGGCAACAGTAGAATATTGGCATTTGATACTATCCCTAAAGAAAACGACATGAGAGCAAACGCCCTCATCGGCAGACCGGATTTCAATACTAGCAGCGAATACAAAGACAATCTCCTTGGCACCAACGCTGCTATTTATTGGCCCTTTTCCATCACTACACATGGTGACAAACTATTTATTGCAGACACGGGAAACCATCGGTTAGTGATAGGTGATTTAAAAACTTAAATACAACCAATAAATCCCCACAACAACCGCAAATCCCCCACCCAGAAAGCGAACTCCTGTAAAAAAATGCTCATTGTATTGGTGTTTGGTATGAGTCACAATTTTGCCTAAAATCAATGCATATACTGACATCGCTAAAACAGTACCGATTGCAAAACCAATAATATATTGTCCCCCTTCAAAATTGCTTTCAAAACCTAATACAGGCAACAATAATATAAAGTGAGCAACGCCAGCCAAGCCATGTAAAAGACCTATGCCTAGAGAAGAAAAATAATTTTGTCTTACAGTTTTGTCGCTTACCTGCTCCTCCTCTCCTACTTCACGTTTATAAAGGTGTACATGTGTATCAGCATTATGCTCTCTACGCAAGAGCAGGAGGCCATTTTTCTTGTTAAAAATACGGAACAATGCCCAGAGACCTACTCCAATTAAAACAAAGGCAACCAATTGCTCGCTATATGCTGAAATAGCTTCTATAGGAATCACATCTTTAAATAAGAGGAAAAGAACGCCGATGAAAAGCATCCCCATCAAATGCCCAAATCCCCAAAACAGTCCTATTTTCCATTTCTTCTTTTTGGTTTCTACAACCAAAGGTGTCACGGCTGCCAAATGGTCTGGGCCAGAAATAACATGAAGTACTGACGCTATAGTACCAGCAATTAGAGGGCTGATTATCATATTTCTTTCAAAAATTTATTTTTAATGATCAGCACCGTCCAGTCTGATATCAAAAAAAGTAGTTAACTAACTAGTATTTAAATTCGGATAATTTGATTATTCGCTTTCTCACCAGTGGATTTTATTTCTCACGTAACGCGCAGAACACCCAGAATAAAATAAGGCTTTTCTCGGATTTCCTTGGTTTCTATGAGCACCTATTTACTATCCCTGTGATTACTGGTGTCATCGCGGATATACCTATCGGCTAATATACTAAATTCCATAATATGAGTACAGGCAAATAAATTTTACTGGCCTAATAAACAAAATAAACGAGCACCTTACGTAAATATTCTAAACCGGAGAACCATTCTATGGGATTTAATATTCTGTGGAAAAGTATAGGTGATTTATGAATTTGTACACTTAACATCCAATCAAACGGCTTTTCGTTGCAGCCAGTTTAAGATCGCATTATAATTTTCCTGTTTTGGATTCATCAGCAGCTGATCGATTTTTTTGAGACTGCCTCCCGTCATGATATTTTCATACATCGGAATACGGATGATCTTATAGCCGTGTAGCCTACTCAACAGGTCGTACTGGGCATCGTTATAAGCATTTAGCTTCCACCCTGCTGCGCCATTCCCTGTAAGATCTCCCGGATCCATGGACTCTCCAAAGCATTTCGCAGCGATGGGTGGACCATTCCAAATTCTGTCGTGCAGCCCAGCCTTATGACATTCCCGTTCAAAAGTCCTGCACAACCGTTTATAACTGTCCAGCCAAGAAAATGTAAACACTTCATAAACCGCTGTCTTTAAAGTAGCCATTCTATAGCGGTTAAAATGTACAGCATCATCATAGAGAAACAAAAATCGATCTATTCTGAAATCAAAGCGTAAACGGTCCAGCAAAATGGGCTCACCTATTCCTCCAAGGCTCTCAAAAAGGGCCATTTGTAAAGAACGTGCTTTTTCATCCAGTAATTTCCCATTGACCTCCAACCGAAAGTCCTCTTCCAGTTCCACTTGGTTTTCCAACAATACGTTAATGAGATTTTGAACCTTTAATTGATGCAATGTAAGAAGTGATTTTTGCGAATGATGAACATATCAGTTTATTCCTTGTCATTGGTGATTCGCTCTTTTAGGTTGCCCTTAGAGCCTGGAAAGGTCGTCTTTGACGATATATCCAAACCAATCAAAATCATGATGATCAAGAAAATGATGCTAACAATAAGAAATATTTTTTTCTTTTTTTTCATATTGAAATCTTTTCGGCTATTTTTCCAATATAAATTCCGCCAAAATTACTTTAAACTTTACGTTTAAAAAAACATAAATTGCCTCTTGCTACATTTGATGGTGACAATCTATGACAAATTAAGCTTAAAGCAACTTTGAAAACCAATAACTCATAATCTATTATTCAACTACTCATGTACGATCTAATCAATAAGGACGTCATTTTCCAGTTTTTAGGGGATGATCCTGAGCTCATCCGTCCTATGCTCGAAATGGTCCTCAACAACAGCCTTCCCGAGCTCGATCAATTGGATGCGCTTTACCAAAAGTGCGATTATGAGGAAGTCAGGATAAAAGTGCACAAAGCAAAATCCGCCATAGGATACGTGGGTGCCACCTCCACCAGAAAACTCCTTCAAGAAATCGAAAAAGATGTACCCAATGTCTATCCGAAAAATATCCACTCCCTAAAACAAGATATCGAAATCATTAAAAAGGAAATCACCCATTTTTTAGCAGAAATTTAGTTTTAATTTATTCAACATCTTTCACAACCATTTAAACTTTTTGACTTGCAGGATTTGGACTTCTTGATCATATTGGAAAAAAATCCCGAATATGAGAAAAGTCTATCTACTGTTTTTAATCGTTTTTGGCACCATTTTAACTTCCAGTGGCCAAGAGTCTCCCCTTTCTGTGGAACAAATAATGCAAGACCCCAAATGGATGGGAACTTTCCCGTCAGACATCCGCTGGGGAAAGGACAGCCAAACGATCTATTTCAATTATAATCCCGACAAAAATCCTGCTGACTCGCTTTACAAAATCAACCTTTCTTCCCCAGAAAAAATCCTTAAGGTGAGCAATGAAGAAAAAAAAGCCCTCATCCCTTCTCATGGGGATTTTAATAAAGAGAAAAACCTCAAGGTCTACACACGAAACGGAACATTGTATCGCTACGACTTTCAGAAAAACAAAGAAGAGCGTCTCCTTGACCTCGGAAGTAGAATATCACAGCCTGAGTTTCTAAAAGATGAGGATTTGATTGCCTTTCAGCTATCTAACAACATCTTCACCTACCAACTATCTACTGGCAAAATCAATAAACTCACCAATATTACCGATAAAGAAAAACCAAAGGACCAGCAGAAAAAACTATCCGAAAAAGACAATTGGTTAAAGAAAGAAAACCAGGAACTCCTCCAAGTAATCCAAGAACGCGAAAACAAAAAGGAAAAGAGCAAAGCCTATCGAGAAGCTACAAAAGATGTAGAAAAATTCACTTTCTATACCGAAAAGAAACGGCTGACAAACCTCAGGATTTCTCCCGACGCAAAATTCGTCACCTTTAATTTAATCACCCCTTCAGAAGAACGGAAAAACACCTTTGTCCCTGATTACACAGACGTCACAGGATATACCACGGATCTTGACACCCGCCCAAAGGTAGGCGATGAAGCCTCCAAGGTGGAAATGGCCATTTATAACCTAGTAAAGGACACGGTCTATTATGTCCAAACGGACAAGCTCCCCGGCATCAAAGACCTTCCAGACTATGTGGTAGATTATCCAGAAAAAGAATGGGAAGAAACCATTCGTCCGATCATTCCTTCAGGCCCCTATTTCTCTTCTGAGAGCAAAGCAGTGGTCAATATCCGTTCTACAGACAATAAAGACCGCTGGATCGCCCTGCTCCACTTGGAAGACGGGACGTTAAAATCGCTTGACAGACAGCGCGACGAGGCATGGATAGCGGGCCCTGGCATAGGTTACAGTTTTGGAGGAGGTACTTTGGGCTGGCTTCCTGATGACAAGCATATTTACTTCCAGTCAGAAGCTACGGGATATTCCCACCTTTATCTATACAATATCGAAAACGACCGTAAAATTGCCCTAACTGAAGGTGACTTTGAGGTCTTTTCTCCAGCGCTTTCACAGGATGCCAGGCATTGGTACCTGACCACCTCGGCTGTTCACCCTGGCGAGCGCCATTTTTACAAAATGCCCGTAATGGGTGGGGATTTGGAACAGCTTACCGCTAAAGAGGGCAATAACAAGGTCAGTCTATCACCTGATGAAAAACACTTGGCCATCTTGCACAGCTACAGTAACCAGCCTTGGGAACTATACCTTAAACCAAACAGGGATAAGACCATGGCGACCCAGCTTACCACAGGACAAAGTGATGCGTTCAAAACCTATGATTGGAAGGATCCTGAATTGATTCATTTTAAGGCGCAGGACGGTACAGAGGTGCCAGCTCGGCTCTATAAACCAAGTGGTACTGCTAAGAATGGTGCCGCGGTGATATTTGTCCACGGAGCAGGATACCTCCAAAATGCCCATAAATGGTGGTCCAGTTATTTTCGTGAATACATGTTTCACAATTTACTGGCCGACTTGGGCTATACCGTTCTAGATATAGATTACCGAGGAAGTGCCGGATACGGCCGGGATTGGCGAACGGGCATCTACCGTCACATGGGCGGCAAAGACCTTTCTGACCAAGTGGATGGAGCCCAATACTTGATCAATGAACTCAATATTGATTCGGAAAAAATCGGCATTTATGGCGGCAGCTATGGTGGGTTCATCACACTGATGGCCTTATTTAACGAAGCTGACACCTTCACTTCAGGAGCTGCCTTGCGCTCAGTAACGGACTGGGCACATTATAACCACGGCTACACGTCCAATATCCTCAACGAACCGACCAATGACCCCATTGCCTATCGCAGGAGTTCGCCGATCTATTTTGCAGAAGGCTTGGAAGGTCACCTGCTTATCGCCCATGGCATGGTCGATGTGAATGTGCACTTTCAGGATGTAGTACGTCTTTCCCAGCGCTTGATCGAATTGGGAAAGGACAATTGGGAAATGGCCGTCTATCCAGTGGAAGATCATGGTTTTGTAGAGCCCAGCAGCTGGACAGATGAATACAAGCGTATCCTCAAACTGTTTAATGACACACTATTGGATTAGTCAGACAAGGAAATCCTTGCCGAAGGAGGTCGGTGCTTGAGGGGGTATGGAAAGGTGCGATTTTTCACCTTAACCCTAGCCTGCAGCGTCGCCCTCCTTACCTAGCTGTCGAGCTACTTTATATTCACCCTATTCCTGATTTGTAAGCCGCCTGCATTTTTCCCAATTCACAACTTAATCGATCACCACCATTTCCACTCGTCTGTTCTTCCCTCTTCCTTCAGAGGTATCATTATCCGCGATTGGCTCACTCCCGCCCAATCCACGAAGCATGATCCGCTCAAACTGGACACCATTATCCACCATATAATCCCTGATAGTAGCTGCACGTTCCATCGAAAGCTGTTTGTTAAGGGCAGCATTGCCGACATTATCAGTATGGCCTTCCAATCTGATTTTCTTGGATGGGTTCTCCTTCATAAAATCCACTAATTGATCGATATAGGTCAAGGAATTTTGATCGGCCAGTTCGGCTGTTCCTTTCATAAACAAAACCTCTTGTAAAACCAAGCTCGTTCCCTTATCAGCGGGAGTAAGCATCACCAATTCCTTTTCTCGCAAATCAGCCACTAAAATCGTCTCTGGAAGGTAGTTTTCGGATGAGATGGTTACTTTAGCGGTGTTTTCCCGCAAAGGAAGTTCTTGGGCTCCTTTTAAGCCTTCTTCGACTCCTACTTTATCCCCGTTTATCTTCTTAAAAGTCACTTTAAAGGGAATTTCAGCATTGGTGTTTTTATCCAAGGCACTGACCTTGATCAGCGTATTGAGCTGGGGCGCTTCTGTCACCGCTTCCTGGACTTCCGCCCCTTCCTTCACCAATTCTTCTTCCGCTATCCTTTCTTCTGCCAGCTCTTCTTGAGCCCTTTCCTGAACCACTTCTGCTACCTGCTCTTGCGCCTCTTCAGTAGCAAAAGGTACATTTTCTTCCTCTTCCGGCAAGGCGGTCACTTCTGAGACCGTTTCTTCCACAGAAGCCTCTCTGGTCACATCGGCCGTGCTGGCTGGACTAGAGGTGTTATCACTTAAGGGAAAACTGGCTGCCAGGAAGCGTTCATCTTCTGCAGGGATGACTTCCTCCAAAACGATTTCTTCCTTCCTTCTCATCAAAATATCACCATAGCCCTCACTGTTTTGGGTAGTGGTCACAAATGCTGTATAGGGGCTGTTGGGATCGATAAAATAGGAGAGTTCTACCCCTCTGGAGTTAATATCATCTTTTAGTATTTTGGGCTGGCTCCATCGCTCCCAAGAATCATCGAGTCGCTGTGAATAATAGATGTCCCTGCCTTCGCCTGTGCCGTGTCCATTGGAAGAAAAATAGAGCACTTGTTTGTCATTGGATAAAAAAGGCGTCATTTCCTGCTCATAGCTATTGACATCCGCACCGATGTTCTTTGGCACTGACCACTTCCCCTCAGATTGCTTAAAACTCACATAAATATCTTCATTCCCAAAGGTCCCATACGTATTCATGGACATGATCAGTATCTCTCCTGAGGGATGGAGCCGGGCGCTAAAACTTTTACCATTATTTTTAAAACTGCCAAAATCCAGCTGGTATTCGTATTTCCAGTCTGTCTCGCCCGTGCGGCGGTAAAGGTGGATGCCATGGGGTTTCTTCTTACCATCATGATACACCAACGCCGTATTATCATCTGGAAACCCAATGAACAGGTCGTAGCCCGTGGTGCTCAAACTGGCCACGGGTTTAGCTTCTTGCCATTGGTTAAAATCATCTTTTTTGCTGTACCACACATCCCCATAGTCCCTACTTCCTCCAGTATTGTCCGGATGAAAGGCCACGCTGAGGAACAGTTCTTCCCGCGAGGAAAGCACAGGCTGCTGCTCATCATAGGGGGTATTGACCTGCTTGAGGGCATAGACCCCTTGAGCAAAAGATGGTGTAAATGCACAAAAAGCAAGCACTGGAACCGTGCTTGCTTTTAGAAATGTTGATGTAAGTTTTTCTACTAAGTTCATTTTATTGGTCTAATACAATCGCAAATACTAATGGCGCCACAATGGTCGCATCAGATTCGATGATGTATTTTGGTGTGTCGATCCCCAGTTTTCCCCAAGTGATTTTCTCATTGGGCACGGCTCCTGAATAAGAACCATACGAGGTAGTCGAGTCAGAAATCTGGCAGAAATAGCCCCAAAGCGGGACATTATTTCGCTGCAAATCCTGATGAAGCATCGGCACCACACAGATCGGAAAATCTCCTGCGATACCTCCTCCTACTTGGAAGAAGCCAACAGTGCTGTCTTCCTTGGCATTTTCAGTATACCACTCCGCCAAATACATCATGTACTGAATACCGGTCTTAACGGTATGGAAATTTTTCACATCACCAGTGATCACATGCCCTGCAAACATATTGCCCAGTGTAGAATCTTCCCATCCCGGTACGATAATCGGAAGGTTCTTTTTGGCTGCTTCAAGCAACCAACTGTTTTTAGGATCGATCTGATAATGTTCTTCCAGCTTGCCAGAAAGCAGGATCTTGTAGAAAAACTCATGGGGGAAATAGCTTTCGCCAGCACGGTCGGCTTTCACCCATTCCTCCAAAATGACATCTTCTATCCTCCTCATCGCTTCCATTTCTGGAATACAGGTATCAGTCACCCTGTTCATGTGTCTGTCTAGCAAATCCTGTTCCTCTTCTGGAGAAAGCTGGCGATAATGCGGCACTCTTTCATAATAATCGTGCGCCACCAGGTTAAAAACGTCTTCTTCGAGGTTTGCTCCAGTACAGGTGATGATCTGCACCTTGTCCTGACGGATCATCTCGGCAAGTGAAATCCCCAATTCCGCAGTGGACATGGCACCGGCCAGGGTCACCATCATTTTTCCGTTATTGTCCAAATGGGCCTTGTAGCCTTCTGCTGCATCGATCAAAGCGGCAGCGTTAAAATGTCTGTAGTGATGTTTGAGAAATGCTGTTATTTTCATCAAGAATAATGTTTACGTCCTCACTAAAATTACTGATATTATCTGATACAAAAAAAGCCCGGAACGCCCGGGCTTTTGATATTTGTCAACACGGTTTATGCATTAGGAGACGTCATCACCTGTCCCTATAGCTACGCCCACATCTCCATACTAAAACGAAGTGGCTGACTCTATCCACCGCGACAGATCAGGTCGCAATACCTGTGCTCCGTGGCGTAGATAGGCTAATGCATATTCCGGGTTCAATGTCCCCTTAGGGTTGATCATTCACCTTCCACAGCAGTACTGTCATTTTTTGACTGGGTAGAAGCTGCTGTATCTCCTGCCTTATAGGCTTCATTTAGGCCTTTGGTTACATCTTCTGTCACGTCCAAGGCTTCATGGGCATACCATACGCCACCACCCCGAGTATAGCTCAAGACAACTTCCAAGCCATTTTCGTCAGCATAGCCTTTCATAAATTCCTGAATCTTATCGTATACCTTATTGTACAGATTGGTTTCATCAGCCGAAAGTTCCTGCATAAGGTTATTCCTGTACGTGCGTAGGTTTTGTTCCTTTTTCATCAGATCTTCCTGCTTTGCCCTGGACTGATTGGGTGTCATGTTTTGCGCAGATTGCTGAAAATTGGCCACTTCCTGCTCGAAACCCTGTGCCCTATTCGCCAATTCACCTTCATAGCGCTTACCTTTTTCGGAAATTTCTTCAGACTTATCTTTAAAAAACTGATAGTTGTTGATCACGCTATCGGTATTGACATAAGCAATTTTCACTTCGCTCATGTCGATCGTGCTACCGCTTGATTGGCCAGTAGTGGTTGAAGTAGATTGGTTCCCTTGATTACAGCTGGTCAGTACCACCGCTGCCATTCCTAAAATGCCTAATGCTTTGCTAAATTTTCTCACTTTTCTTGTTTATTATTTCAACTTGCCGCAAATATAAACAAAGTTCGCATTCTACAAATTGTTATTTCGGTTATTGATTATTTGTTCATCTTGTATATTGCAAATGACCATAACATTATAGGTATGGGGATCAAAAGAATAGCTCCTGCGCCAATCGGTAGGTATTGGCATGCGCTTCGATGATATGGCTGATCTTTTCGGAGTATCCTCCTCCCATACAGCACATCAAGGGAATTTGGTTTTGATGTGCCAATTCCAAGACAATCCGGTCGCGCTCCTTGCATCCCTCAATGGATAAGCCCAACCTTCCCAGCTTGTCAGTAGCCAATACATCCACACCGCATTGATAAATAATAAAATCCGGCGCTACCTGGTCTATCAAGGGAAGTAAGTTTTTTTTCAAGGTTGTCATGTAGAACTCATCCCCCACTTTGTCGGGCAAAGGAACATCCAAATCCGAGTTTTCTTTTTGCAAGGGGTAGTTGGCAGCTCCATGCATGCTAAAGGTAAAGACCTCTCCTACCTCTTGGAAGATTTCTGCGGTGCCATTGCCTTGATGAACATCCAGGTCCACGACAAGCACTTTTTGGGCAAGTTGGTTTTTTATCAGGTAATTAGCTGAAATACCTATATCGTTCAGCAAACAAAACCCCTCCCCTCTGTCCGAAAATGCGTGGTGGGTTCCTCCAGCGATGTTCATGGCTATTCCATGCTCTAATGCAAACAAGCACGCCTTCACAGAACCATCCATGATGTGGACTTCCCTTTCTACCAGAGAAGAGCTCAAGGGAAAGCCTGTTTTCCTTATCTCGGATTTGGTAAGTGATAGCTGGGTAAGCTTGTCCAGGTAACTGCCATGGTGAGGACCACGGATCCAGTCCATTTCCAAAAAACTGGGCTCAAACAGGTTTTCGGACAAAATGGTACCTTCATAAAGCAGCTGCTCGGGCAATAAATCATACTTTTCCATGGGAAAGCGATGTCCAGCAGGTAATGGGTGGGCGTATTTGGAAGACCAAGCTATCTTTAACATAGCGGACAAAATAAAACCGTTTGCTGGGTTTCAACAAACGGTTTGGTCAAATAGTTTTCTAAAATCGCAAAGATCATTCTTCAATATCCTCTGACTGAAACGAATACATCGTATCATCCAGCTTGATAGTATCATCGTTAAATTCCTTTATAAACTTACTGATCACGGTATCATCGATATGGTCCACATGCAGGGCCACATCCACGCCCATCCCAAAGTCGTGATTGGTATCGATATCGATAAACTCCTGCACTTTCACGGCCTCTTCTTCTTCCAGATCCATGATGATCTCTGTAATAAACCACCCAATTTCCTCTTCATCATTATCCAACGGTTTGAGGTTTCCGTTTTCGTCCTCCTCATAATGAATCCCCTTAAAATCAGGAAATTTCTGTGCGGCCTTATGCTCGGCCAACTCATAAATTTCGCTGGAATGATGGAGTCGTAGTGTATAGAGTGCTGCATCATATATTACCTCTCTACCCTCAAACATTCCTATAAAGTAAAAGTTAACAAACTCGTCGTTATTTCCATCTGATGGAATCACTTTATAAGCCTTTCCAGAAGCTCTCAACTCTTCTTTTAGGGCCTTGATCGTCTCGGGTTTAAACCCATCATTTTTGTATAACATATCTATTTCAAAAGGGTGTATTAACTAATAATCTCATTAAAATGATATAAAAATGCACATCCTGAACTGTACCTATTTGCAACCAACCTTTTATAAGTAATTAAATTACAATTAATTACAATAAAAAAAAATGATTGCACAAAAAATTCAGAATATCATCTTATACCTACAATTACCTACCGGATCACCTGTCATTATCCAATAATGACACGCCAAAAATGGCATTGATAATGGACAGAATAAAGCTAAACAGCAACGCCCACCAAAAACCTTCCACCACAAATCCAGGTATGATCTCTGCTGCAAATAAAATGATGAGCGCATTGATCACTAACAAAAACAAGCCCAAAGTGACAATGGTTATTGGAATGGTCAGGATGATCAAGATAGGCTTAATCGTATAGTTTAATAAGCTGATGACCACAGCGATCAGCACCCCTATCCAAAAATCCTCTACATAGACTCCGGGAAGCAGATAACCTGTGATAAGCACGGCTAAACCCGCCACTATCAGCTGGATAAGTATCCTACCCCAATTATTGCCTTCTTTGCTCATAGTTCAATGATTTATGATTAAACATAAATGTTTGTGCATAATACCAGTTTAAAAAGGTTTATACAATAAAAATTTAATCAAAAACCATGAATTATATCATGTTTAACAAAATTTATCGACACATGCACAAATTTTACGATTTAAGAAATTATCTTTGTATTCTTCAATCAACAAAAAATTCAAGTGATATTAATAGTATTCTTCCTTCTTCACTGGTATTTCTCGCTGTTTTGCCAGAGTTTCTTTCTGCACAGATACGCAGCACATCAGATGTTCATCATGAACAAATTCTGGGAAAAGTTCTTCTACTTTTTCACGTGGGCATGTCAAGGCAGTTCATACCTGTCCCCCAGGGCTTACGCCATTCTTCATAGAATGCACCACGCCTATAGTGACACGCCAAAAGACCCACACAGTCCCCATCATACAGAAAACCTCTTCACCATGATGTGGAAAACCAAAAACATCTACAACGAATATTTCAGCTTTAGGTTAAAACCTGAAGAAAGGTTCTCCAAAGATGTACCTGATTGGAATAAGTTTGACCTTATGGCTGACAGTATGTTTGTCCGAGTGGCTTGGGGCCTGCTATATGTCGCCATCTATGTTCTTAGTATCACCGTATTCGAATTGCCAGGCACACATTGGTGGATGTACTTCCTGTTACCTATCCACTTCCTGATGGGCCCCGTTCATGGGGCTATCGTCAACTGGAGCGGACACAAATACGGTTATGCTAACTTCGACAATAACGACCAATCCAAAAATAGCTTGCTAATGGATGTGCTTATGCTTGGTGAATTGTTCCAAAACAACCACCACAAGCTACCAAACCGGCCAAACTTTGCGGTAAAATGGTATGAGTTTGACCCTACCTATCCTGTGGTAAAGCTCCTTCATTTTACACGAATTATAAAGCTGAGAACTACCTAATAATAGTCAAGACATTTTAATTTATTTGAAAAGGACTGCTCTGATAAAGCAGTCCTTTTTTTGTTATCCATAAAATGGAAACCATAATTATCACAATGGCCGATCCGTATTGGATAATCTCTTTAACCCGGATTTTAGGGCTTTCGGTGACTTACTTCTATCTATAGTATTCCATATAGGTCTAAACAACTCAGTTAACTATACAAATAGTTGTTAAACTAAATCTTTATTAGTAAATTAACCCTTGCCAATAAGAAGACAGTCCCTTACTTGTTATTTTCAAACTAAATGATTAAGTTGACACAAAAAACATATTAGACCATAATGAGAGAGTTAACAAGAGCAGAAGAACAAGTCATGCAGATTTTGTGGGATATCGAGAAAGGCTTCGTCAAGGATATCCTCGCAAAGATGTCCTCGCCCAAGCCCGCTTACAACACGGTATCTACCATCATCCGAATTTTGGAGAAAAAGGGATTTGTAAAACATAAGGCCTACGGGAAATCCCACGAGTACTTCCCTATCGTCTCCAAAGACCAATACCGAAGCTTCTCCATCAAAAATTTACTGACAGGCTATTTTGGCGGTTCATTTTCTAAACTGGCTTCTTTCTTTGCCAAGGATGAAAAATTGGATCTTAATGAGTTAGAGAAATTAATGAATGAAGTAAAAGACGATGTAAAATAAACTAGATGGCACATCTAATCGACTATATATGGCAGAGTTCCTTCTGCCTGTTATTTTTTTTCGGGATATATTGGTGTTTTCTGAGAAGGGAAAAGGTATTTGGCTTTACACGGGTATTTTTATTGGTCACACCTGTTTTGGCCTTGCTGTTTCCCCTAATCGAAATCCCTGTGGAGTTTTCAAAACCTACCATATCACTGGAAAACACAGACTTTTTGCAGTATTTAACGGCACAAGAGGCCAAGGATGACATCGTAGCAAGTTATGGACTCCCTGAAGTAACCGTAGAAAGCACCAAACTCCCCATTCTTTTGGAATGGAAAGACTATTTGTTCCTGGGGTATTTGGCGATTGCACTTTTGCTCACCTGTAGGCTTTTATGGCAATTCCTACAACTGAGGCTACTCACCGAAAAAGGCTGGTACCAAACGGTATTCAATTTGAAAAGCAGTTATTTTTTGATACCTACCTTTGGTCTGGCACCGGTATTTTCGTTCTTTAACAGGCTCTTTTGGGACGATAGCCAACAGCTAAGACCCGAAGAAAAAGAGCATATCATCAAACACGAAATTGAACATATCCGTCAGGGACATTCCTGGGATATGATGTATTATCAAGTATTGAGTATTTTGTTTTGGTTTAACCCTGGTATCCATTTGATGCGGAGTGCTTTGATCGACACCCACGAATATTCGGCAGATGCCAATGTCGTCAAGCAAACCGCAAACAAGGACACCTATACTAATCTCATTGTCAAAATAGCATTTAAGGGACTGGATCTTCCTGTTGGCAACTATTTCATTAGATCGACAACCTTAAAACGCATTATGATGATGAAAAACAACAAAAAGACCAATTGGTTTAAATTACTGATGGTGGTGCCCCTGACGGCTATGTTATTGGCACTGGTCTCTATGAAGACCATTTCTACTTCCAGTTTCTTTGACACAGGGTCCAGCATGAGCTTGGCCAATATGAAAGAACTGATCGAGCAAGCCCAGGACACCATCAACGTGAGCACAAGAGTGGTGCATATCCCCAATCCAGTGCATTACGAATATGTTTCATCCCTAAAAGATGGCAAAGTCACTGCCCAGCTGGGAAACCTACAGTATGAAATTGGTGACATTTCAGATGACGAGGAATATGCTGATGTGATGGAAATGATCAATATTTTCAAACAGCACAGCAGCTTTATCAAAAACTACAACACACCCGATCTCCAGAAGACAGCGGATGAAATGCCCGAGGCAAAAGGCGGAATGGAAGCGTGGAACACGTTTCTAGCCAAAAACCTCAAGTACCCAACAGAAGCAAGAAAACTGGGAATGACCGGTGATATTTACATCGAGTTTGTGGTAAGCAAAGAAGGCAAAGTCCTACAGCCCACTCTTAAACGATCTTTGGGCATGGGCTTGGATGATGAGATTTTGAGAATTTTCTCCTTGGAAAGTATGCCTGAATGGAACCCAGGCATCATCGATGGGAAACCCGTCAACACGCTCATGGTCCTTCCGATCAGGTTTAAGCTTCATGGGGAAGTAGCCAAGTCGAAGTCATTCTTTGGCACTCCCTCCTACTCATCTGACAAAGAGGTGTTTGACATAGTAGAAAAAATGCCCGCGCCACAAGGAGGCAAAGACGGCTGGACAGACTATATCTCCAGAAACCTAGAATATCCTAAAAAGGCCATGGAGAATGGCGTCGAAGGGACAGTTTATATCACCTTTATCGTGGACAAAGACGGCAGCACTCGGGATCCTCAGATTTTGAGGGGTATAGGCAGTGGTGCTGACGAAGAAGCCATGCGTTTGGTAATGAACTCCCCCAAATGGTTTCCCGGTGAACAAAATGGTTCCAATGTCCCTGTAAAAATGAGGCTTCCGGTCAAGTTTGAACTGGACGACCGAAACAAACCCGTCAAATCAAACAAACTGGATGAGGTCGTCGTAGTGGGATATGGAACGGTCTCAAAAAACAAAAACCCCTCCCCTCAATTGAACTTTAATAAATTTGATGAGGGCAAAGAGCCTTTATTAGTGATCGCTGGTGTGAAATATCAAAAAGAAGAACTTTCCAACCTATCACCTGAAGACATCAAAAGCATCAATGTACTTAAAGAGAAGCCTGCCCTTGAAAAGTATAAGGAAGAAGGAAAATACGGCGTAATCGAAATAACACTAAAAGAAGGAGTGGAATTGCCTTTAAAGAAAAAAGAACCTGCTAGCAATACCCTATCCCCCGCCCAAGACCAGCCTAAATTGGCCATTTGGCAGGGATCCGATCTTTATGATTGAAAGCCCATACACTCCATAATAAGCACTTAATCCTGGTTTATGCATTAGCCTATCTATTGCGGCTGTAACGATTTGTAATGCATAAACCGGGTTAAAAATAAAGTTCTTTTAAAAATGCGTAACGACCTGCCTTGGTCATCTCCCGCAAGCCCATTAACTTAGTGTTAATTCATTAATAAATTCTTAAACCGTAAAAACAAAAACGATATGGGAAAAGGAGATATGAAATCCAAAAGAGGTAAAACCCACAGAGGGACCTTTGGCAAGAGCAGACCTCGCAAGAATCAAAACAAAGCTACCCAAAAAGAACAGTCACAAGTCACTAAATAATGCTTTCACAACATCCATTTTAATAAAAATCCGGCCTGGGCAATCCCCGGGCCTTTTTTAATTACTCAGGTTTCCAGGTATTTTTCGTTTATATTTCCAACCATCTTGTATACATATTACCCTATTTAATATACCATTTGTAATAATTCAACAATCCAATTCATCCACTAGCATCGTAAATTGTTTTCATAAATCACAACTCACTATCTTATGAAAGCATTAACGAAAACAATTTTAAGGACAACGCTTATCGCCCTGCCTACTTTGGGCTTTTATTCTTGTGACAATGATGAGGGCATGGACGTGCCCGAAAAAGAGATAGCCTCTTTATTCGTATCCAGCAACACAAGTGGGGAGATCAGCATAATGGATTTCACATCCATGGATGATATAAGCACTAATACAGTAGCTTCTGCTGGAACAGATGCAGATGGGATCCATTACGATCCCCAAAACGATGAAATCATCCAGCTGGTACGATCAGATAATTCGCTGAATGTCTATTCGAATATTATGACTTCCATGATGGACAATAGCCTCTCCATTTCTCTCGGCATCAATGCCTCTGGTGATTTTGTAAGTGGTCGCGAAATCGCGGTCAAAGATGACATGGTCATCGTAGCAGAATCTCCTGTAGAAGCCAATGGTAACCAAAGCAGCCTTTATGTTTACCAAAAATCAGGAGATACCTTCTCCCTCCAAAACACCTATATGGTAGATTTTGCCTTATGGGGGATTCATATAGAGGGGAATACGTTGTACGCCATTGTCGACAAAACTTCAGACCTCGCCGTATTTAACAACTTCTTTTCCAACACCAACGGCATGGTCAGTCCTGATAAACAGGTCACGATAGAAGGACTGGTCAGGACACACGGACTCACCTACTCTATGGAAGATGACTTAATGGTACTTACCGACATCGGAGACGCCTCTTCTGACAGTGATGGAGGGCTTGTAATTATTCCTGAGTTTACCTCTACGCTCAATGCCACGGCAGACGGCGGCACCATTTCCCTAGCTGATCAAGCGAGAATAGAAGGCAGTAACACCATGCTGGGCAACCCTGTAGATGTCGCTTACAGTGAAGATAGCCAAATGGTATTTGTAGCAGAACGAGCTAATGGAGGAGGAAGAGTTCTGGTCTACGAATATTTCTCCTCGAATGGTAATCCCTCTCCTAAAATTAACCAAGAAGTAGCGGGAGCATCGGCTGTTTACTACTACGAAGACTAACAAGGATACTACACTCTCCTCTATTCCAAAAGGTGTCCTGAGCGATCAGGCACCTTTTCATTTTCACACCAATTTACACCAATAACCAACCTTTCATTTCCTTTCGATAAAGACGATCATTCATTATTGATTTTTTCTTGGCCACACCTGTACAAGAGCTAAAAACTCATTTCTCTATCGATTTAATAGGGTTTATAAAGGTGATTATTTTTTAAAAACTCTTTTTCGAATACTTGCAAATTAAAAAATTCGATTGTTACTTTGTGGCATCCTTTTACTTTTTAGTAAGTCGAAGGATTTATACAGAAGAGGTGAGAGACAGGCTCGTAGACCCTCTGGCAACCTGGAAAATCCAAGGTGCCAATTCCTGCCGAATGTGAATATCCGCATTTGGAAATATAAATTCTTAAATAATGAATTTTATAAAAAGGATACACACAGCAATACAACTTCATACACCAATCATCATCGAGTTTCTTTTTGTCAAAAGGGATAATTTCATACATCGCCGAATGTGCATGTGTATGTGCAACTAAGCACCCTTCTCTTGTCCTTACCGGACACTATACTTCTTTTATCCCCATTATTGATGATCCCAGTTGACTGAAGTCAACGCTAAATTAAGAGTAAGAAAATGAATCTAACATCACCGTATCTGATTACCGATATGACCCAAGAAATTTTCCACTGCGAAGAGGAACTACCACTTGAATCAGGTGAATCATTGCCAGGATTCGATATTAGTTATACTACTCAAGGGCACTTGACCCCACAAAAAGACAATGTCATCTGGGTACTGCATGCCCTTACCGGAGATGCGAATGTACACGAATGGTGGAGCGGTCTTGTAGGGGAAGACAAATTCTTCGATCCCACCAAGTACTTTATCGTCTGTGCCAACTTGCTCGGATCATGCTATGGCTCTACCCAACCGCTCAGCAAAAACCCAAAAACTGAAAAACCATATTATTATGATTTCCCCAATCTGTCCACACGCGACATGGCCAAGGCCTTCGACCAACTACGACAGCATTTGGGAATTCAGAAAATTGATACCATAATAGGCGGATCTCTTGGTGGTCAAGTAGCTCTTGAATGGTCCTATAACTTACAAGAACAGGTAAGAAAGACAATCATCGTGGCATCCAACGCCAAGACATCCCCTTGGACGATCGGCTTCAATGAAGCCCAAAGAATGGCCATCGAATCAGACAATACTTGGGGGCAAAACTCTCCTGATGCAGGCAAAAAAGGACTGGAAGCGGCACGCGCCATCGGTATGCTCAGCTATCGTCACCAGGAAATTTTCCATACCAGCCAAGCCGAAACAGAGGAAAAAACGGATCACTTCCGAGTGAGTTCATACTTGCGATACCAAGGCCAAAAACTCTCCAATCGATTTAACGCCCTCTCCTACTGGGTGCTCACCAAAGCCATGGACAGCCATGACCTGGGCAGAGGCAGAGGAGGAACAGCCAAGGCGCTTTCGGAAATCAAATCCAAGGTACTTTCCATTGGGATCAATACCGACTTGCTCTTTACCAAAGAAGAGTCGCAGTTTATCAGTAAAAATGTCCCCAACGGCACTTATCGAGAGATTTCTTCCATCTATGGCCATGACGCATTTTTGGTGGAAAACGAACAATTAAATTATATTTTAACCTCTTTTTACCTAGAAAACAATGACTAACCGCATTGGTTTGTTTGGCTTTGGAGTGGTCGGCCAAGGATATTATGAAATCGCTAAAAATGACCGCCCCGAGCTTTTACCTGAAACGATTGTCGTACAAAATAAAAACAAAGAACGAGATCATTCACTACAATTTTCTTTTGACCCAACGGACATTTTGGATGCCCCTTGTGACATTGGAATAGAGCTCATATCTGATCCTGTGCAGGCTTATGATTATGTCAATAGCCTTTTAAAATCAGGAAAGAAAGTCATTTCAGCAAACAAAAAAATGCTTGCTGCCCATCTACCAGAGCTTTTGGAACTGGAAAAAGCCTACGGTGGAAGCCTTCTCTATGAAGCATCTGCTGCAGCAGGCATCCCCATCATCACTTGCTTGGATTGTCACTTTGCGGGCGATCACATTAGCAAGCTCCAAGGCATTCTCAATGGGTCTTCCAACTACATTCTATCCCGATTATTTCAGGATGATCTTAGCTTACAAGAGGCCGTAAAACTGGCCCAAGAAAATGGGTTTGCGGAAGCAGATCCCACCTTGGACATCAATGGAAGCGATGTCAGCAGCAAGTTGACCATTCTTGGCCTACATGCTTTTGGAAAGTATATTCCTGAAGGAGAAATCTTGACCATTGGGGTGCAGCATGTGCATGCCGCAGACGTGACGCTGGCCAAGTCCCTGGGCTTAAAGATCAAGCTGATCGCCACAGCCCAAAAGGATAAAGACGGCCTAAGCCTACACATCCTTCCTACCTTGGTCAGCGCCAATGATCCGTTGTTCTTGGTAGAAAATGAATACAATGCTGCTAAAGTGACTTCCCAAAACCTTGGTGAACAATTCTTCCAAGGGAAAGGCGCTGGAAGCTTACCGACCGGGGCTTCCGTATACGCAGACTTGACCAAGGCGGAAAAAGGCTATGGCTACAGCTATGATAAGCTCAATGGTAAAAAAGTCACTCCCGAACAACCACAATCCGCTTCCTTGGAAGTAATCATCAGCGCAGACAGTCAAGAAGCCCTGAAACCGATGACAGACGGAATCTCCATCCATCAAGCCAATGGAAAATACTGGGCCATCAGTACTGTTTCTACTGCAGAGCTGATCAAACAGCTCCCCGTCATAGAAACCAATAAGCTCTCAATCATAGCGCTCAATAATACCGTTAGTAAAGAAAATGTCCTTGCCCAAATCCAACAGCAGGAAACCGTTAATATAAATTAGTCATCACAAAACCTTTAGGCCACTTAAAGAGCAGGGACATGTGTTTTTTCCATTGTTTTAGCTAACTTAAAGACATGGGTTACTCGCAGATCAAAGAAACATGTCTCTATATCCCTGACTTGGATCAGGCGGAGGAGTTTTATCACAACAAACTAGGTATGCCGGTAATTTCCAAAGAGGAAGACCGGCATATTTTTTTTAGGTGCGGCAGTTCAGTACTGTTGTGTTTCATCCCCGAAGCTACCAAAAACGAAAAGAACCTCCCTCCTCACTATGCCAAAGGCAAGCAGCACATCGCCTTTGAAGTAGCAGCAAGTGCCTATCCAAATAGTAAAGCGGAGCTGATCGAAAAGGGTATTGTTATCACCCATGAACAAGAGTGGAAAGACGGGTTGGAAAGCTGCTATTTCGAAGACCCTTTTGGTCATGTGCTGGAGATCGTGCCCAAGGGGATCTGGGAGTAGCGTGTTTTTTTAAAATTCCGGCGGGAATAGCTTCCTTGAGTCCATCAGTGTGTAGAAAATTGATAACGGTTTCATTCACCTCATTACAAACCAAGCGACAGCTGAATGAAAGTGGGTAACCTCTTTTCCATTTGACTAGATCACTTCGTCGCTTACTCCTCACGATGAACGGATCGGGCGCTATTACTTCCAGAAGTCTGCATTGTCCACTCCTGCTTCTTTGGCTTTAAAAACAGGGTCTTTACCAGCTTTAAGTTGTCTTCTATAATCCTCAAAAGTCTTCATGGCCGGTTTTCTGAGCAGTAATATTGCGATCACATTTAGCCAAGCCATTAAGCCTACGCCAATATCCCCAAGCATCCATGCCACCTTGGCCGTCTTGATCGTACCATAAAATGTCGCTCCCAGGATCATGATCCTTAATGCCCAGAGACTCCAAGGCCGATCTTGGAGACGGTTGAGATAACTTAAATTGGTTTCAGCAATATAGTAATAAGCCATAATGGTCGTAAAGGCAAAAAACAAGAGAGAAACAGCTACAAAACCGCTTCCTAAATCCGGAAAATGTGTAGCCACTGCATATTGGGTATACTCTGGACCTACTGCCACTCCCGGAAGGTGCTCTACGATAAAGCCTCCTTCTGGATTGATGACATTATACTGACCGGTAAATAGAATCATCAAAGCGGTGGCCGTGCACACAAATAAGGTATCCACATACACCGAAAACGCCTGAACCAATCCTTGCTTGGCGGGATGACTCACCTCTGCTGCTGCGGCTGCATGGGGAGCAGTACCCTGTCCGGCCTCATTGGAATAAATGCCACGCTTCACCCCCCAAGCAATCGCCATCCCAAACACACCACTGAATGCTGCCTCAAGGTTAAATGCCGATTTTATAATCACCATTAACACACCTGGGACCTCAGCGATATTAGCCCCAATGATCACAAGCGCCATCAAAATATATGCTGCCGCCATAAAAGGCACCACCACCTCTGCCACTTTGGAGATTCGCTTCACCCCTCCAATGATGATCAAAGCCAGAAAAAAGGTGATGATAAGCCCAGTATATTCTACCGGTACACCAAAGGCATTCTGCACACTAAGCGCAATGCTATTGCTCTGTACGCCTGGCATGAGGAGGGTCATGCTGATGATGGTCGCAAAAGCAAAAAGCATCGCATACCATCTTACGCCCAGGCCCTTTTCGATGTAATATGCCGGGCCACCACGATATTGCCCATTATTCACTTCCTTAAAGACTTGGCCCAAGGTAGATTCCACAAAAGCAGAAGCTCCACCCAAAAAAGCAATCACCCACATCCAAAAGACCGCACCAGGACCTCCCATCGCTATGGCCATCGCCACTCCGGCTATATTTCCTGTGCCTACCCTGCCAGAAATGGCAATGGCAAACGCCTGAAAAGACGACACCCCCTTTTCGGAAGATTCTCCCTTAAAGAGTAATTTGAACATTTCCTTCAGGTAAGTCACCTGCAAAAACCGGGTTCTGACAGAGAAATACACTCCAGCAGCCAGACAAAGCCCAATCAGGGCATAACTCCATACGATATTATTGACGACTTCTACAATCTCTTTCATAACGGGGGACTAAACTTCGCTTTCCGATTAAGCTTTTATAAATGGGTTATTATAAATCAAGGTTCCAAATAAAAGAAAAAAATCTCACTTTAATCGAAATAATATTCCATACAATCAGTTAATTTGTGTAAGTGGTAAAAATCACATAAAATTTACGCCACCGTCGTTCGTTATACAGGCATGTTTTCAGTGGTTTCATTTTAATCCAATATCATTGGTTTAATACAGATACCTGATTAATTTTGGAGGAATTCATAGCAGCATGGGCAAATCTTCAAGAAAAAAGAAAAGATTAGGGAATTTTAAATTTATGAGTGTGCTCTTCAGCACTACTCTCTCGCTTTTTATAGTGGGGCTTTTTGGTGTGATCGTCATTCAGGCAAAAACCCTGACATCCATCATTCGTGAAAACATAGAAGTTCAGGTGTTTTTACATAAAAACCTGTCCGATTCTGATCAAGCAAAGATTGGAAAAGCCCTGGAAAACAAACCCTACCTTTTGAAAAAAGATGATGGTGCGCAATTGTCCTTTATCTCTGCAGACGAAGCTGCCGAAACCTTCCTGAAAGACACAGGTGAGGATTTCGGTAAGTTCCTTGATGACAACCCCTTGCGTGATAGCTATGTTCTCTCTATCAATGAGGAATACCAAACCTCAGATAAAATGGAAAACATCGTGGCAGAGATCCAAAAGATAAACGGGGTATTTGAAGTGACTTACATGAACGACCTCGTCGAATCCATCAATAAAAACCTAATGAAAGTCAGTATTGTTCTTGGGGCTTTTATCCTAATATTGGTCATTACTGTAATTATTTTGATCAATAACACCATCCGCCTCGCTCTCTTCAGTCAGCGGTTCCTGATCAGAAGCATGCAGCTAGTGGGTGCCACCAGAGGTTTTATCAGGAAGCCCTTTCTCAATCGATCCTTTCTTTTCGGGACATTGGCAGGCATCATTTCCTCTGCCATGCTCTACGGCCTTATTCAATATACCAAAGCCAACATAGATGGATTTGCATTGCTCCAAAATAACCGAATGCAGCTGATACTCTTTGGAGGTCTGGTGCTACTTGGCGCCATACTTTCCTTTTTCAGCACCCTCAGGGCAGTTAATAAATATTTACGAATGTCTTTAGACGAACTTTATTAAGATGAACAACTTACCTTTTTCAAAAAAAAATTACCTACTCATGCTTATTGGTATAGCCATAATCGTAGTGGGATTTATCATTATTGGTCTGGACAGCGCGCCACACGGATTCGGTTTTATGGGACTTACATTGGGGCCATTGGTTACCCTTTTCGGTTTCATATTTGAGTTTTATGCCATTTTTTACAAATCAAAATCGGAAGAATAAATGACCATCATAGAAGCGATTATCCTGGGCATCATTCAGGGATTAACTGAGTTTTTGCCTGTTTCCAGTAGTGGCCATATCGAGCTAGGGTCCTTTTTACTGAACGTCCAAGCAGCCGACAACCTACTCTTTACAGTAGTAGTCCATGCTGCCACAGCACTTAGTACGATTGTGGTATTCCGAAAAGACATCGCTGCCATCATCAAGGACCTTTTCAAATTCCAATGGAATGACGGCACCCAATTCATCGCCAAGATCCTTCTTTCCATGATTCCGATTGGTGTGATCGGGGTCATGTTTGAAGACCAGATCGAGATGCTCTTTGGTGGAAAGATCGTATTCGTGGGAGCTATGCTTTTGGTGACAGCTGCTTTGCTTGCCTTTTCGCATTTTGCCTCCAAGAGAGATGGGAACGTTACTTTTCCAAAAGCACTGGTCATTGGCATTGCCCAGACCATTGCCATTATGCCAGGCATTAGCCGGTCCGGCTCTACCATTGCCACGGCTTTGCTCATCGGGGTAGAAAAAGAAAGGGCTACACGATTTTCTTTTTTGATGGTGCTATTGCCTATATTGGGAGCATCAGGCATCAAACTGCTCAAATACCTGGAAGACCCCAGTTTAGCTGCCGGGATCTCTATGCCCGTTTTATCTGCTGGTTTTATCGCTGCTTTTGTGGCAGGATTGGCAGCATGTATTTGGATGATCAATATAGTAAAGAAAGGCAAACTCATTTATTTTGCCGTGTATTGTGCCATTGTCGGCTTGATCGCTGTCATTGGCGGACTAACGATGTAAAATGGAAACACCTTACGGAGAAGTATTTCTGGTCAACAAACCTTATCGCTGGACCTCTTTTGATGTGGTCAAAAAAATCAGAAACACCCTCAAAATCAAAAAAGTAGGCCATGCGGGCACCTTGGATCCGCTGGCAACGGGATTATTGATCATTTGTGCTGGCAAAAAGACCAAAAGTATCAATGATTTCATGGGACAGGAAAAAGAATACACGGGGACCTTTGTCCTTGGAAAAACCACGGCTTCCTTCGACTTGGAACAGGAAGTAGAAGATGTAGCAGATCCTTCCCATCTTACATTGGAAATGATCCAAGAAGCATGCAAAACACTTACAGGAGATATCATGCAGGTGCCTCCCACCCACTCTGCCATCAAAAAAGACGGTAAACGTGTGTACGAATCTGCCAGAAAGGGAATAGATGTCAAGCTGGACCCTAGGCCCGTAACCGTTTCAATATTTGACATTACACGATGCGAACTTCCGGAAATAGATTTTCGTATTGTTTGTTCCAAGGGAACATACATCAGAAGCCTCGCCAGAGACCTGGGTGAAGCGCTCCATGTAGGTGCTTATATGTCCGCATTGACACGGACCAGAATTGGTGATTTTCACCTGTCTGACGCTGATGAAGTCAATGCTATTGTAGAAAAAATCAAAGGAGAAGCCAATTCATGAAAATTTACGAAGGACTGGATCATTTTCATCCCGTAAAAAATGCGGTGGTCACCAGTGGCACTTTTGACGGTGTCCACCTAGGCCATCAAAAAATCCTCGACCGTATACAAAACATCGCAGAAAAAATGCATGGAGAGACGGTATTGATTACTTTTTGGCCTCACCCACGACTTGTGCTCTACCCAGAAGACCACAACCTACGATTGCTTACCACTTTTGAGGAAAAAGCCCGGCTGCTGGAAATGTTTGGCATAGATCATTTGATCACCATCCCTTTTACCAAAGGTTTTTCCCAACTTACCAGTGAGGATTTTATCCGCAAGATCCTGATCGACAAAATCCAGACACAGAAATTGGTAATTGGCTACGACCATCGTTTTGGAAAGAACCGGGAAGGAAGTTTCGAACACCTGATGGAAAACAAAAGTCAATATGGATTTGAAATGGAAGAAATCTCTCGGGAAGACATCGACCATGTAGGCATCTCCAGCACCAAAATCCGTGAGGCCCTGGTTTCAGGCAAGGTATCCGAAGCCAATGAATTTTTGGGAAGGGAATATGAACTGAACGGCATCGTGATCAAAGGCCAACAGATCGGTCGCTCCATTGATTTTCCCACAGCCAATATCCATGTTCCCAATAACTACAAGCTGATCCCCGGCGACGGAGCCTATGCTGTGCGCGTGGGCGTAGGACAAGAAATGTATTTTGGCATGCTCAATATCGGTAACCGCCCCACCGTAGATGGCATAGAAAAAACCGTCGAAGCCCATCTTTTTGACTATGACGACAATTTGTACGGTAAACAAATCACAGTTTATTTCACGGAATTTTTGAGGTCGGAAAGAAAATTTGCAAATTTAGAAGAGCTAAAGGCCCAATTGGAAAGAGACAAGCAAAAAGCCCGGGAAATCCTTGGCCTATAGAAATTGGGATTATTACCATAGCAAGGTTTTCCTTAAACAACAACATCATGATCAATAAGACCATAAGTGGTGCCGAAGAAGCGGTCAAGGACATTACCAGCAATTCCGTGCTGATGTTAGGCGGCTTTGGACTGTGTGGCATTCCGGAAAACTGTATCAATGCGCTGCTACAAATGGAAATTTCAGGATTGACCTGTATTTCCAATAATGCTGGCGTGGATGATTTCGGCATTGGCCTGATGCTTAAAAAAAGGATGGTCAAAAAGATGATTTCCAGCTATGTGGGTGAAAATGAGGAATTTGAACGGCAACTGCTCAATGGAGAGCTTGAGGTAGAACTTATCCCACAGGGCTCACTGGCAGAACGTACCCGCGCCGGAGGCGCTGGTATCCCGGCTTTTTTTACCCCTGCCGGCGTGGGAACTGAAGTAGCCGAAGGCAAAGAAATGCGGGAATTTGATGGTAAGCTTTATATCTTGGAACGATGGCTAAGAGCTGACTTTGCTCTGGTCAAAGCATGGAAGGGGGATACTGCGGGTAACTTGGTATTTAAAGGAACTGCGAGGAATTTCAATCCAATGATGGCCACGGCAGGAAATATCACCATTGCCGAAGTAGAAGAACTGGTGCCAGCGGGAGAGCTAGATCCTAACCAAATCCACACCCCAGGGATATTTGTCCAGCGCATCTTTCAGGGAAGTAATTATGAAAAACGAATTGAAAAGCGAACAATAAGATAGAACGCAAATAGAGCGGATTTTCACTGATTTTTTATAAAGTGGATTACACACTAAAGAAAACCTCCCAAACCTCTGAAACCCAACAACGACAACCATGCTCAACAAAGAACAAATCGCCCAACGCATCGCCAAGGAAATCAAAAATGGACAGTACATCAACTTGGGCATTGGTATTCCCACCTTGGTAGCCAATTACATTCCTGATAAACTGGAGGTGGTACTGCAGTCAGAAAATGGCCTACTGGGCATCGGTCCCTTCCCTTCAGAGGAGCAAGTAGATGCCGACCTGATCAATGCGGGCAAGCAAACGGTAAGTATGATCAAAGGTTCTTCACTTTTTAATTCTGCCGATTCCTTTGTGATGATCCGGGGCGGACATGTGGACCTGACCATCTTAGGAGCCATGGAGGTTTCTGAAAGTGGAGATATCGCCAACTGGAAGATCCCAGGAAAAATGGTCAAGGGAATGGGTGGCGCCATGGACTTGGTAGCTTCGGCCGAAAACATCATCGTGGCCATGCAGCACTGCAGCAAAGACGGAAAACCCAAACTACTAAAACGCTGCACACTCCCCATCACCGGCATCAAGTGTGTCAAAAAAATCGTCACCGACCTGGCCTTCCTTAAGGTACTCCCCGAAGGAGGTTTTAAGCTTATAGAGCGAGCACCCGGTGTCAGTGTCGAAGAAATCAAAGCCAAAACTGAGGGAAGATTGGTAGTGGGCAAGGAAGTACCGGAGATGGTTTTATAGCACTGTCAAACAGAAGCCACTCAGGCCTAGGTATGGCCACAAAGCCTAAGATGCTGCTCCTGCCCTCCCGACACTAGGGGACACGTCCTTCTAGGAGCGCATTCACCCGTTGGAACGGTCAACTTTTTGACCTATATTCACCATTCAAGGCACACACAACCTATGCACAATATGGGCTGAAGGGATAACCGAAATGTCGGTGCTTTTAGCCCGCCAAAGCTCCGCTTTGGCGTTTTTGTTGGATAAATTTAAAAGCACAAAACCAAAACGTTGTAGGTAATACTAGGGAACAATCTTAAATAAATATCGATTATATTTACATTATGGCAACAAGAATAGAAAATATTAACTCTGACATTATAAACTGGGCGATAACTCGTGCAGGTAATAATTTGGAGGAATTCTATCAAAAAAACCCTAATGTTAAAGAGTGGATTAACGGAAATAAAAAACCAACTATAAAACAACTTGAAGATTTCACTCACAAGGTTCATGTTCCTTTTGGGTACATGTTTCTTAACAAACCTCCAAAAGAAGATATTCCGATACCATTTTTTCGAACAGGGAAAACAAAGAACAATAAAGTATCTCTCAATGTTTACCACACCATTCAACTCATTGGTGAAAGACAAAACTGGTTGACAAATTACCTAAAAGAAAGTGAGTATCCTGATTTAGAATATGTAGGTAAATACACTGAAAGATCCAACTATTTTGAAATAGTAAAAGACATAAGAGCCAGTCTGAAATTACCCACTAACTGGGCTAGTAAAATGGGGACCTGGGAAGAGGCCTTAGATTACTTGACACTACAGATTGAAGAAATAGGGATTATTGTAAATTTCAATGGAATTGTTGGAAATAATACTAGAAGAAAAATTCCTGTAGAAGAATGTAGGGGTTTTGTTTTAGTAAATAAAAAAGCACCATTTCTGTTTATAAACTCCGCTGATGCAAAAGCTGCTCAAATGTTCACTCTTATACATGAACTTGCGCATATTTGGCTAGGAGAAAGTGCAGGATTTGACAATCAACAAATGTTACCTGCTGATGATCCAGTTGAAAAACTTTGTGACCAAGTAGCCGCGGAATTCCTAGTTCCAGAATTATTTTTAAAGGAAAAATGGAAAGATTCTAAGGATATTAAATATCTAAGTAGAGTTTTTAAAGTAAGTCCCATCGTTATAGCGCGAAGGTGCATGGATTTAAATTTAATTACTAAAACTACTTTTTTTGACTTCTATAATAATTATATAGAGGAATATCAATTAAAAAAGGGGAATCAAACGTCTGGGGGGAATTTTTATGCTACTGCTAAAAAGAGAATCAGTTTAAGATTTGCAAGTTTTGTAAACAATGCGGTAAACGAAAATAATTTATTGTATAGAGATGCATATAAACTAACAAGCCTAAAAGGAAATACATATGAAAAGTTCATCAATGAATATTTATATCAAGCATGAGCAAATTCATTGTAGACTCAAACTTTTTCATTCAAGCTCATAGAGCTATATATCCAATTGACGTGGTACACAGCTTCTGGCTAAAAGTCAAAAAGCTTGCTGATTCTGGCACTATTATCAGTATTGATAAAGTCAAATTAGAAATTTTTGATAATTCTGCCCATGAGGATGAATTAAAAGATTGGTGCCAAAATAATTTATCAGATTCCTTCTTTTACAACACTGATTCAGTTTTGCAGAACTACATAGCAATTGTTAATTGGGCATCATCATCTAATTACACTGACCGAGCTAAGCAAGAATTCTTAGAAACAGATTTAGCAGACCCTTGGTTAGTAGCATATGCAATGAGTACTGGAGACACTATTGTCACTTATGAGAAAAGCGAACCAAACATTAAAAGAAGAATTAAGATCCCTGAAGTTTGTAAAGGGTTTAATGTACGGAATGTTAATACAATTGAAATGCTCCGAGAGTTAAATGAAAGTTTCTAAACACTACCTACAATCGAATAGCCCGAACTGAGTCAATCGGCTCAGGTTGAGCCGCTCACAGCTCTATTGAGTTTATCGAAGTACCACCGTACCTCGTACCTGTCCGACGACAAGGTCATAAATTTAGGATTCCCAAAAATACAATTAAAAGGATTTTCATTTAAGCTAACACTCCCCAAGGCGCTACAAAACATGCCCAAATGGACACGTTTCATAGCGGAGCCTATATCTTAATGGAATAGCTTTTCGGCCTCAGCATCTTCATACTTTTTGATAGTGGCCAGCAGCTTGGCTTTCATCTCTTCCTGTACTTTTTGGTAGCGTTCATCACCATATACATTATGCATCTCTGAAGGGTCTTTTTCCATATCGAAAAGCTCCCAAGATTCCACTTGGTTATAATAGCGGATAAGCTTATACCTATCGGTTTTTATACCAAAATGAGGAGAAACATTGTGCTCACCAACTTCATAATAATGGTAATAGAGCACTTCCCTACCCTGCTCAGCCTCACCGGTCAGCACTGGCAGCATGGATTCACCCTGAATATCTCCGGGAATCTCCACCTGTGCAGCATCCAGCATCGTCGGAGCAATGTCCAGATTCATGACCATAGCATCTGATCGGGTACCGGGCTTGAGCACGCCAGGGTATTTGATGATCATCGGTGTACTGAATGACTCCTCGTACATAAAACGCTTGTCAAACCACCCATGCTCTCCCAAGTAAAACCCTTGGTCGGAAGTATAGATCACAATGGTATTTTCATCCAGTCCATGTGCTTTGAGATAATCGAGCGTCCGACCGATATTCCTATCCATCGACTCGGCAGTGGCCAAGTAATCCCGCATGTATTGTTGGTATTTCCACTCCACCAATTCTTTGCCTGATAGATCCAGTGAGTCCAACTCCCGATGGACGGCTTTATAGTGCGCATCAAAAACGGCTCGCTGCTCGGGAGTCATTCGGGTGATATTGCGGTCCTTGGAGTCATCGGGGTACATCTTAAGGTCATAGGCCATTATCATGGTTTTGTCTATGGTCATGTCCTGTTCCATGGCCGCTTGGCGTCCTTCGTAATTATCATAAAAATTATCCGGCAAGGGGAAAGTAACTTCGTCATACTTGTCCATATCCTGCAAATCAGGCATCCATGTACGATGGGTCGCTTTATGGCCAATGACCAAACAAAATGGCTTCTCTTCGTCTCTGCTGTCCAGCCAGTTTTCTGCAGCATCCTCCACGAGGTCACTGACGTATCCCGTCCGATTGACCTTTCCGCTATCTTTGACCAAGAAATCAGGGTTATAATAATATCCTTGACCGGGCAAAATCTCATAATGATCAAATCCCTGTGGATCTTCACCAAGATGGTATTTGCCGATCCAAGCGGTCTGATAGCCGGCTGCCTGCAAGTGCTTCACAAACTGATCCTGATCACTTTCAAATTTACTGTCTGAATTCCTCCTAAAACCGTTCTTGTGGCTATACTTCCCCGTCAGCAACACCGCTCGGCTAGGCCCACAGATGGAATTGGTCACATAGGCATTGGTAAGCAACACCCCTTCTTCCGCAATACGGTCGATATTGGGAGTTTGGGTGATGGTACTTCCATAAGCACTGATCGCTTGGCGGGTGTGGTCATCCGAAACAATGATCACGATATTCGGCGGTTTTTGCTCCTTGGGCTTACTGCAAGAAGTCATGCCCATGATCACGGCTATCAAAAGTAGAAACTTATTCATTGCTATTTAGTTATTGGTATACTGGTTATTTGATTATACGCTTTATTGCCAGTAGGCTGTATTTCTCACGGAACACACAGAACTCCCAGAATGAAATAAGGCTTTTCTGAGATTTCCATGTTTTCTGTGAGCACCTATTTAATTTCCCTGTGATTACTGGTATCATTGCGGATAATCATAACTGGTTATTAAGTTACTGATTTACAACACCCATCACTGGTTACACAGATTATTGAACACTTTTTGCCATGCTCATGTCTTTCTAATCACTACTAATTATAAGTCATTATCCCTTACCTCTGCCAGCCTCTCCTCTATCCGCTCCTGAAACATCGCCACTTGATCGGAAAATTGCGGGTTAGTCGCCAGGTTATTAAACTGCTGTGGGTCATTGACCATATCAAACAGCTCCTGACCTCCGGCTCCATCTTCCCCATATTGGATATAGGCCCAGCGGTCACTCCTCAGTAGAAAAGCCTCCACCCCTCTGTATTTGGAGACTGTAAACGCCATGTCCCTCACTTCATAATTGGGATCATCCAAGGTCTTGGCCAAACTTTTACCTTGTATTTCATTGGGCAATTCCAGCCCAGCCAGTTCAGCCACCGTCGGGTACAGGTCGATCAATTCCGCAAAGGAACGGCACACGGCCGGTGCTTTACCGGGGACTTTTATGATCAAGGGCACCTTGGCAGATTCTTCGTGAAGGCTCACTTTCATCCAAAACTCATGTTCACCCAAGTGAAATCCATGGTCAGAGGTAAATATGACGATCGTATTATCTTCTAGCCCCTCTTCTTTAAGGGTTTTCAGCACTTTTCCTACTTGGGCATCCATATAGGCCACGGACGCATAGTAGCCGGAGATAGCCTTTCTCTCCTGGTCTTCTGACATCTCCGCATTGACCGTAGTGACGTAGTTAATGCCGTTGGCGGGGATATCGTCCCAATCGCCAATGACCTTAGGCGGGAGCACCATTTCCCGATAGGGATATGCTTCAAAATAGTTCCTTGGCGCCACAAAAGGCACATGGGGCCGTACAAAGCCCACCCCAAAAAAGAAAGGACCTTCTTTATGTGCACGAAGTAATTCGGAGGCCTTTTCGGCAGTTTTCCCATCCGAATGTGCCAAATCATCCCCGGAAGCCTTGACGATGGTCATCACATTGCCACCTTTCCGTTCCAGTTCATTATAGGGATTGTTTTGCACCAGCTCGGCGTCTCCTTCGGCTTTCCATTCTGGCCCTTGGCTGTTGAATCGCTCCTGCCAAGAGGCAGCATCATCAGCTCCATTACTGCCTTTTTCGATATCTCCAGGCACCCCCATATGATATATTTTGCTCACCCGGGCGGTATAATAACCATTATTCTTGAAAAGCTGTGACCAAGTGACCTTATCGGGGCCTATGTTTTCCCTGCCGCTGGTATAGCCAAATGTCTCTGTGGCATGCGGATAATATCCGGACATGAAGGAAGCCCGCGAAGGGCCACAAACGGGAAATTGGCAATATGCCCGCTCATAGCGTGTGCCTTCGGCTGCCAGTTGGTCTATATTCGGGGTGATTTTCAAGGGATTGCCGTAACAGGACACGGCATTGGCCGTCAGGTCATCGGCAATGATAAACAGTACATTGGGCTTTTCCTTCTCTTGGGCCAAGGTCTGGCCACCAATGATCAGAAGTACCAAGGAAAGCAATCTTTTTACTATCATATTTAATCTATTCTCATAATGCTATCATCAAAAATTAAGGCAAATGCCTCAAACAAATCTAACAAAATGAATCGTAACTTTTACATATTTTTACAGTAATATAACGATAGTATATCTATTTTTTTTCAAAACTTCTAGCGTCAATTTTAGGTAAACCTTTCTTAACGCCACTTACTTTTTAATCACCTGAATAATCCCTAAATTCTCAACAAAACAGATCATCAACGCTAAAAACCACTTTTAAAGTTATGGCAAAAAGAATATTAATGATCGCTGGGGACTATGTCGAAGATTATGAAATCATGGTTCCTTTTCAGGCAATGCTTTCTGTAGGGCTGGAGGTGGATGTAGTAGCTCCCGGCCGGAAAAGCGGAGACACCATTCCCACTGCTATCCACGATTTTGTAGGCGACCAGACCTACAAGGAATTGACAGGACATCAGTTTGCCATTAATGCAGACATCGATGCCATCAATTTAGCGGATTACGATGGACTTTATGTCCCCGGGGGAAGAGCGCCCGAGTACCTAAGGCTAGAGCAAAAAGTACTGGATATCGTGAAGCACTTCTTTGAGGCTGATAAGCCGGTGGCCGCCATCTGCCATGGGATCCAAATCCTGACCGTAGCGCGCGTGCTGGAGGGCAGGACACTTACCGCTTATGTGGCTGTAGGCCCTGATATCGAACTGGTCGGTGGTACATGGAAAAACATCCCTGTCGATGAAGCCATTGTGGATGGCAACTTGGTCACTTCACCCGCTTGGCCCGGTCACCCGGCAATATTGAAGGAGTTTTACCAATTGCTGGGAATGACGATTTCACATTGATCAGGCCTTATGCCATTCAATAAAACCTTGGAATGGTCTACAATCATTCCAAGGTTGTTTTAAACTATTTTGGCACCAGTGAGTTGAATGCATAAAAGACAATTGCTGTGAAAATTCTGCTTACTGGAGCCACTGGCTATATCGGCAAAAGATTACTTCCCTCCCTTGTCAGAATGGGCCATGATGTAGTCTGTTGTGTAAGGGACAAAAACCGCTTTGAACCTCCTCCATCCATTCGCCAGCATATTCAAGTAGTGGAAGTGGATTTTTTGGAAGAAAAGACCCTATCCAGTGTCCCCAAAGACATCAACGCCGCCTATTATTTGATCCATTCGATGTCCAGTGCAGATGATTTTGCTGAACTGGAAAAAACATCAGCTCAAAATTTCTGCAAAAGTCTTGAAGAAAGCCACGTTGAGCAGGTAATTTATCTTGGGGGCATTGTCAATACCGAGGTCCTGTCCAAGCACTTGCTCAGCAGAAAAGCTGTAGAGGACGAGCTTAGCAAAGGAAATTACCGTTTTACCGCCCTGCGTGCAGGCATCATCATTGGATCGGGCAGTGCCTCCTTTGAGATTATCAGGGATTTGGTAGAAAAGCTGCCTATAATGATCGCTCCTCGCTGGCTCAAGACCCACTGTCAACCCATTGCTATTCGTGATGTCATCAGCTTCCTCAGCCAATCGCTTTTGGAGCCGAAGACGTTTGACAATGCCTTTGATATTGGCGGCCCGGATATCCTTACGTACAGACAAATGCTGCTTCGTTATGCCAAAAACCGCGGTCTGGGTAGAAGGATCTGGACCGTACCGGTGATGACACCTCGCCTCTCCTCCTACTGGCTATTTTTTGTGACCAGCACTTCCTACAAACTGGCTGTTGCATTGGTGGACAGCATGAAAATAGAAGTCGTCTGCCAACCCAATAAGCTGGCCCAAAACCTCGGTATCCAGCCAATGAATTATCAGGAAGCCCTCAACGCAGCATTTACCAAAATAGAATCCAATGAGGTCATTTCCAGCTGGAAGGATTCCCTGATCAGTGGCCGCTTTGAAAACAACCTTTCCGAATTTATTCAAATCCCCACGCATGGATGTTTTGTGGACAAACGAAGCGTCCCCATTCGTGACGAAAGCAAAACGCTCGACCGTATTTTTGCCATCGGTGGAGATACGGGCTGGTATTATGGCAACTGGCTGTGGCAGCTTCGAGGCTTTATGGACAAGATGGCTGGCGGGGTCGGACTCCGCCGTGGCCGCACCCATCCCACCACCATCCATTCCGGTGATGCTGTGGACTTTTGGCGAGTCCTCTATGCCAAAAAAGCGGAGAAGCGGCTCCTGCTCTATGCCGAAATGAAAGTCCCCGGAGACGCTTGGTTGGAATTCAAAATAGAAAGTGGCTGCCTTATCCAGACAGCCACTTTCCGCCCAAAAGGGCTTTGGGGAAGAGTTTATTGGTATGCGGTCTATCCCTTCCACGAGCCTATTTTTGGCGGGATGGCCAGAAAGTTGGTGGGTTAATCTGTTGGTTTACATTCTCCGTGCTTTATTTCATTAAAAGAAGGATTATAACCATTCCCACTAATTTCTCCTTTTATTTCAGGGCTTTCATAAAAGAGCTTTGAAATTGGGCAGTAATCAATCAATTTGTTATTATTCTTTATAATCAACTCCTTACCTAATTCTCTGAAACTATCTAACCCTGTCAACCCGTCAATTTTATTGTTCTCTATAAATATGAAGTTTCCGGCAACCTTCTTTAGGCTCATTCCACCCATTGTTATTAATTCATGATTACCAATAATTTCAAAATCTCCCATTACACTGTCAAGCTGTTGCAGTTGCCTTAAATTCCAAATGGAGGTTCCCCCTTTGTCTTTAGTTTCATCTGTGATCGTTAAATTCCCTATGATACCATCATATCGCTTGTAGCCAAATTCATCTACTTCTTCTTGATTGTTTAAAACAACATCCCCCTGATAGATCCTTCCATTTATCCTTCGTAGTGGTATTCTGTTTGGTACGGTTTCAAATGCCTTTAGCCTATCCAACCCGATGGAAAATGTTTTCTGTAGCGCAACAAAATCTGGAACATCTACTTGGAATGTAACCGCTTCCCCAATCACATATTCCGGTTTAACGAAGATCTTTGTAATAGAATCTACTTCAATTCGATATTCCTGATTTTCCCCAAATAATAAATGACCACTCAAATAACCCTCTTCTAAACCATCCCATACTTGAAGACACACTAAAAAATAATCTACTTCCTCAAACACAATCTCCTCCGGATCAAACCCAAATTCCTCCGGCGTAAATCCTAGGGTGGACAGTACCTCCAGTACTACGGTCTTCATGGTGCTGCTTCTCTCTACGGTAAAAGGAATGGGCAATTGTTGGTCGATATGCTCTTGGAGTTTTCCTGCTTCGGGGATGGCAAAAAGCGTCGTTCCTTCGCCATCCATCAGATAAATCTCAGTCACCACATAATCCCCCAAAGGCAACAACACCTCTTCTGCGTAAAATGTACCATCGGATTCATATAGCTCAAGTTCGACATTGGTGTAATCTGTCGCAGTACCATCAGCCTTGGTGATGGTGACCCTGGCCTCGACTACGAGGCTAAAGTCATTCGTTTGCGTTCTGGCTTGGGCATCGGTAGTGGGAGCAGAAAAGCCAAAGCTGACCGGATTTTTTACCGCTGTTACTTCTGGCAAGTCCCGCTGGCAACTGTTAATAATTACGATGACGAATGCCCAAAGCATTAGTCGGAGTGAGTAGTTCTTCATGATGTAGTTTCTTTTGCTAAAAATTCACAATCCATATTTGGGGTTTAACCTGACTCTTACTGCTATCCCCAAATCGAAAAGGATTATAAAATTACAAAAAATTAATTTTAAATATATTAAAAATCATTTTAAATACATTTAAAATTACTTCGTGACAAAAAAACCACCTCACCATGACGATCTCCACTCGAAGGTGGGAAACAGAAATAATGAGGCAGCTTTATAGATTAAAAGAAACGTCAGTGTGATGGCTCCCATATCAACCGGACAAATGAACTGAACCTTTCATTTTCCCTTTGGACGGGAATTCCTGCCACAATGCCCACCAGTAAATTATCCGCGACTCCCACACGCATCTGAGGCCTCAATGTCATATCAAAATCCCCATGATCAATCACCTGATCACATTCTATACCTATAAAATTCTTCGTGCCAGGTATCATATAATGAAAGCTGGGGTTAATGGCATAAGAAGTGTGTGTTTGGTGAAACTCAAAATCACGCTCAATGATAGGGCCCGTATAGATTAAGGAGTGAAAATTACTTCCCCATCGCTTGGCAATAATGTAAAATGGATTGAAACCATTGCCAATTATAAGTGGCTTCCCAAAACTCCCAAAGTCAGCCAGCTGAAACTCATTGATATAGCCAATGGCCATAGAGGTGCCCATGTCCTTGTTTACAAAAAAGGTCCATTGGGCTGCTACCTTAAGGCTGTTCAGACGGTTTGCAGGAACTTCCGTTTTGGGGGTTCCTCCCAAGGGCGAATAAAAGGTAAATGGCAATTCCACTTCCAGCCCCAAACGGTCAATGGGCGCCCATTCGTATTCAATCAGGGCTTCGTAGGAATCAAAACGGGCATTGTCGGTCAATCCCAAACCAAGGTTCCATTCTTTTTCTCCTTTTCTTGCCCCAAGGTCTCTGATCAAATCAATATAAAGTGGCTCCGCATGGAATACTTTATCGGGGACATTTGCTTCTTTGGAATTTATAAACAAACTGTCTTCAGTAGAATCAGTCAATTGGGCATAGCAATGCTTGGATGCCGATGCAAATAGCAGCAGCACCACTGAAATTTTTAAATTCATTGGATTAACTTTTGGTCGATTAAAATATCGGGGCAAATAAGCCCTGGAATTACAGCGCTAAAAAAACAAGTACCCCTTAGGGGGAGGGCCTTCCAATTGACCAAAGCCTCGAACAAGGGCCTTGGAGATATAAAAACTTCTTCTTCGAATTAGTTCTAAAAACGGCTCAACCAACGCATTGCTTTGCTCGAAAACCACAAACACACTTAAATCAAATGTGCTGCCTTCATCATCTGTATCAGGGTCATCATATTCCGCAAAAACACCTTCAAACCCTAATATCGTTTCCATTATCAACTCCACAATACTTTCCTGGTCATTGATCGTCAGATCTTCTGGCATATAAAAAGGTCGCAAATCAGGAGCATCCGCACTGATATTAAAAAGGTACAATGCCATAATACCCCAAAGCCACTTATACGTACGGTTATTTCTAATTTGACAGATCAATGAGGATATTGTTTCATCATGGACTATATAACATCATACTAAAATAAACGCTGGATGGATACGCTCATTTTCTACAGTCCTACTCTTCTACTTTTTTATCGTAAAACTTATCCCTTTCGAATGTCTCGATATGTCGGTGTTTTTTACTGTCATAGATATCGGCAAGTGTGATCATGATCCCTGTCTCTTCCACGGCGCCAAATTCATTGTTCATCGCCGTTCCAAAAGTCTTCATCGTTGGCGAGAGGTTCATGTAGGTATTGATCAGTGGTGGGATATTTTCACCTAATGCGCGTACTTTGGTGTTCAGCTCCTTATAGCCCTCTTTATAATCCAACCCATCAAAAAGCCCTTCAAACTTGGACACATCTGTTTTGTAAGAAAGTGGATTTAGTGGCTCCACTAGGTGCTCATTGTCAGGGAAATAATAATTCATAAAATAAAGCAGTAAGTCCCGTGCTTCAGCATTGAAATGAGGATACATGGTCACCTTGCCAAAGAGGTATTTTACCTCGGGATGAAGGGCCACCACGGCTCCCAGACCGTCCCAGAGATTGTCCAAGGAAAATATCCCTTTGCGGTTATCTTTTCTGGGCTGGTATTTTGGCTGCACAAAAGAACGTCCCAGCTCAATGGTACACGGCAAGTAATCAGACTTAAACTTCTCGGTAAATTTAAACAAATGTGCCGTGGAAAGATTGACCTCTCCATGACTGTTTAGCCCTGCCTTGTTACAGTCGATCAGCCGATAACCAGCAATGATCTCCTCTTCCACCGGATTCCAAGCCACCAGTTGCTCGTAGCAATTTTCACAGGTATCATTCTCATCGATATCCAATGGCAGCCCAGTACCACCTCCTGCTCCCCTGAAAGTCAGTTCTCGGAGCCTTCCGATTTCCCTCATGATATTGGGGGAGTTATGGTGGTTGACCAAGTATACCTGGTTGTCCCCATTATTGGTGTGGCGTAGAAAACGCTCAGGCGTCAACTCTTTTTTTAAAAGTTCCCTATCTACAGGCGCTATGATCTCTTGCATAAAAACGGTTAACTTTCTGTGGCTAAGGAATAAACTATTGCTTTCACTTCCTCGGCCCAGTCTTTTTCACTTTTTGTATCATCAAAATACTTGTAAGAAATTGGTTTTCCTACATGTATGGTCACTTTTTTGTTCTTTTGGCCAAACATCTCGTCTCCCAAATACATCATTTCAATATTCGCTTTGACACCAATTTTTTTTCTTAGCCGAGCCAAATTATAAAAAAAAGGAGAGTTTCTCCCATCAATATACACTGGCACGACGTCCTTTTGGTACTTTTTTGCCTTGGCAATAAAACTCTTCTTCCATTCCAAGTCACTGATGCCATGTTTTTGCTTCCGGGAAACCAAGCCTGCAGGAAACACCAATATAGCCTTGTCACCAGCATAGGTTTCCTCGATCAGCCTAGCCGCTTTTCTGCCGTGGCTCCCATGCTTGTTTACAGGGACAAACAAGGGGTCAAAATTCTTTATATTCGTCAAAATATCATTGACCAGAAACCGTATATCCTGACGGTATCTCCCAATAGCGTGTATAAAGGCTATCCCATCAAAACCGCCCATTGGATGATTTGAAGCAAAGATCACCGGCTCGGTTTTCGGGATATGTTCAGCTCCCTTAAGCACAATATCCACCCCAAAATCTTCGATGAGCACATGCACAAAGTCCATCCCGTAAAGATGGCCATAGTCCGCCATCATCCTGTTTATCTCATCTTCATGGGTGATTTTCCGGATATAGTTGAGCACAAACCCGGGAATCCATTTCAGCAAGGCAGGATTCTTCTCCCGGATCACCTCCTTGATTTCAATAAATTTTTCTTTCGACTCCTCCAATGACCGATTTATTTAGGTAATATGCCCCCCTACTGCAGCACATGTGCACATTAATAGTTTGATTAACAGTATCATGCTGCCGACCGGGTGTTTTCGGCGATTAATTCCAAGACTGTACAAACAGCTTGAAAGGCTAAAAATACAAAAAAATTTATAAAGCAACCGCTAAATCCGCCAGCGTCATCTCCACTTATTCTACTCAATGGTCACTGACTCCGTCAAAACCGGCGCAACCAAAAAGTACCCCAGCACAGGCATGTCACCTTCCACTAGCTCAAAATTACTTGGTGGATTTTGGGGAGGTGGGCTGAACAGGCCTCCATCATTATACATCAATTCCACAATGCCTTCCATATAATTGTAGGCACTTTCATTGAGTCGATAAAGGGCAATCCTCGCCTCATCTCCCTCTTGGTATGGAATGGTCTCTATCTCAAAACCATCCTCCAATGCTGCCGTACCAAACGTATCGTCAAACAACAAATAATCATTTCTTGAAACCAATAAGGTATCATTTCTTACGGCTTTTACCCGGTAATAATTATTTTCATCAAAAGAAATCTTGCCATGTAGGGTAAGGTAATAGCCAGCTGGTCTTAGCAGTCTTTTTTCTTTGTAGCGATAGCTTATACTGTCCAGTTTTGGGGCTTCCAACAGTACACCGGATGAGCGATAGTGATTTCCTTTGATGTGGACGTGGAGAGTATAGTGCTGGGCTTCAAGGCCACGTTGATTATAGACAGGCAAGTAAGACAAGGTCTGTTCAGAGTATTCAAATTCAATCCGGTGATTGCGTTCCTCATGGACGATGTACACCTCTGCATTGGTAACGGGACGGTAGGACGCCGAATCATAGTAGGTTTTGCTCATGGATATTTTTACTTGGTTTAGGTTACTGTTATCGGTCCAGGAAGCCTCGATCACTGGGTAGTTTTCACTTTCCCTCAACTCCAAGACAACTTCTTCCTGACATGAAAAAAGCACTATCATCAACCCAAGTAGTAATGTATATCTCATGGTATCAAAATTCAAAATTATAAGAAATGGAAGGCAGGAAGGTAAACAGGTAGGTCATCACCACTCCAGGCCTCCTGGAATATATCGGCTCACCCGAAGAGGATTCATAATGGATATCATTGTTCACGATATCTTTAAACTGATAGGAATAGGGATTTTTCCTGCCATAGACATTATACACACTGAAGTTCCAGCTTCCTCGCCAATTCTTCCCTTTGTCTTTGTTTTTCCAAGTCACGGCCACATCCATCCTGTGATAGTCCGGAAATCGATCTTCATTTCTCCGTATATCGTATAGCGGCATTTCCTGGTTGTCCATAGAATAGGTACCTACGGGAAAGCTTACCGCTTGGCCTGTGGAATAGACGAAGGTCATATTGGCGGTAAGCCGCTCATTAAACTCGTGCTGCACTACGAGGGATACATCATGTGGCCGATCATACCGTGGATTATAGGCCCTTCCCTCACTGATTCCTGCTATCTGCCTGTACGTCCTCGAATAGGTGTATCCCAGCCAGCCAGTGGTGCTGCCCACGTTTTTCTTCAGCAATAATTCGGCCCCGTAAGACCAGCCTCGCCCCTCTAGGACTTCCGTCTCCAGATGATCCGTGAACAGCACATCTGCCCCTGCTTCACATCGATGATGCGGTCATACTCTTTATAATACCCCTCCACAGAAAACTCCCAATCCCCTTCGTTCACAGTCTTGTACACCCCTGCCGAATACTGGTCGGCCATAATAGGGTGAATGTATTCATTGGCCAATGCCCAACGATCTATTGGTAGTCCAGCAGAGCTGTTGGAAGCCACCTGCAGGTATTGAAAATTGCGGTTATAGGCACTTTTAAAGGACAGGTCCTTGGTGATTTTGTACCTTAGGGCAATGCGGGGCTCTTTCCCTTGGTAAAACGCCATCGGACGCAACCTATCGTAATAGACCGTGTCAATGATGGCGGCATTATCCTGCGCCGGACCTTCATTGTAGATGTATTCTGCGCCCTTGCCGATCTGGGCGTACATGCTCCACCGAAGCCCTCCTTCCACCTTCAGTTTGGGAGAAATGTCCAACTCTCCGGAAACGAAAAAATCCTGCTGCACAGCATTCCCAGGATGGGTGGTGATAGGCGTTATCTGGCTTTCTGGACTGGTGGTCATATCCACCGGTGAAAAATGATAATACCGACTGTGAGCCCCTACTTCAAAAACCGCCTTGTCACTTGGTGCTAATGTAAAAAACCAACGAAGCCCTCCTTCAGAAATCAGGTTACTCCAGCTGAAGCCATTGTCATCATCCATTATATCTATTTGATAGTCATACTGGGAATAATACCCGTTGACATTCAGAAAGGTCTTTTCACTGAAAGTCTTGTCCCACAAAATGGAATTGACCCAGTTTTTCCACCCAAAACCAAACATGTCACCCGCTTGTAAGTAATCTTGCCCATAGTAACTGGAAATGGCTATTTTGTCCCGATCGGATGGACGAAAGGTCATCTTGGCTCCCAAATCATAGAAATACAATTGGTTGCTATTGATCTCTTCGTTATTGGACAGCTTGAGAAAAAGGTCGGCATAGGTCCGTCTGCCCGTGACCACAAAGGAAGACTTTTCGGAAAAAAGCGGGCCGTCCACCGTGATTTTAGAACTGATATTTCCAATTCCGCCAGATCCGTGAATCCTGTCGGTACGCCCATCTTTCATGGAAATGTCCACAACAGACGAGAGCCTTCCCCCAAAGGTCGCAGGAATATTCCCCTTGTACAGATCCACCTGATCCAATGCATCAGGATTAAAGACAGAGAAAAAACCAAAGAAATGGGACGGGTTGTAGACCGGTGCCCCGTCCAGCTGAATGAGGTTTTGATCCGAAGATCCACCACGGACAAATAACCCCGTGGTTCCCTCTCCTGCCGTTTGGATTCCTGGCAGGAGCTGCAGCCCCCGGAGTACGTCCACTTCGCCAAACAAACTAGGAATAGACTTTAGTGTTGCTACGGGGACTATATTACGTCCCATGTCCACACTTTGAGTAATGACCTCTTCACTCTGTCCCTCGACCACGACTTCCTCCAGACCAGCCGCAGTGGGGTTTAAGCTTACGTTCACCACTTCATCCAAGTGCCGATGATCAATGTGAATTCTCACCGTTTCATACCCCAAATACTTCACGACCAAGGTATCCGGCAAGGAGACTACAGGCAGTTCAAACTCCCCTACCTCATCACTGGTAACTCCCTTGGCTGCTGCTGATTTCCAATAAACAGATGCGCCCACCAGTGTTTCCCCGCTGTCTTTATCCAAGACCACTCCTTGGAGGCTAGTTGATACCTGCCCATTTGCCAGCTGTGGGCATCCCAGTGCGGTCATTACCATTATCCAGAAGGATATAAGCTTTTTCATGTGTTATAATATGCTCACTATCATTGGAGCGTCTCTTAATTTTAGGTGAACATGATGAGCAATTTGCTTGCCTAATGTTGATCGCATTCATTAAGGTAAATAAAATTATGGGAATTGTTCCGTTCGCCATGGTTAGCTTTATCTCTTTCCTCTTAATCCTAGATTTTGCCCTTCGACACGCTCAGTACAGGAACCGGGAACAGAAAGGGCACCTGAGCGAAGCCAAAGGCCACCCACGGCTACGCCATTCTTGCCAGCACTGGAGCAGAGAAGCAGCACAACCCAATTACGGTACTTTTTCTCAAGTCTCACTACTTAATACTCCACCTTTCAGCTTCCGATAATTTCAGCCTTTAGTAAAGTGTGCGATAATTTATCCGCTGTTCTTTCGTTTTGAATTAAAATTCCTAATTTCAAGGCATGATTTGGGCATATCCTGACTTAACATTAATTGGTATCTTGGCCGCCGTTTTTGGCGTGCTGTATAGTATTTACCTTATACGCTTCTGGCGTATCAATAAAAGGCTGAAGGTCAAAAAGCATCGACTGTTGATGAAAATGGGGCTGCGCATTGCCTACTTTTTGCTTTTCCTCGTAGCGCTGGCTGGTCCATCCGTGGGCAATGCCACCAAAGAGATCAAGCAAGAGGGCAAAGACCTGTTTATCGCCATCGACCTTTCACAGTCCATGAATGCAACAGACATCAGTCCTTCGCGGCTTCAGCGGGTGAAATACGAACTTAAAAACCTGATCAAGAATTTCAGCTCCGACCGTATTGGGCTGATCATTTTCAGTTCGGAGGCTTTTATCCAGTGTCCACTGACATTTGACCAAAACGTCCTTCAGCTGCACCTTGACGGATTGCACTCGCAGCTAGTCCCTAATTTTGGTACGGATATCGGAGCGCCACTGGCACTGGCTGTCAAAAAATTCAGCACTGACGAAAACCAAGACCCCAAATCCAAATCCATCGTACTGATCAGTGATGGGGAAAACTTTGGGGACAACCTGAACAGCACCCTTGGCCAGCTGAAGGAACAGGGAATCAAAGTCTTTAGTCTCGGAATAGGTACCGAGGCAGGCAGCACCATCCCCAAAGGCAATGGAGTGATCATGGACGAGTCCACCAATTCCCCTGCCGTCAGCAAGCTAAGCACCAATACCTTAAAAAGAATTGCCAGTGAAACCAATGGTCAATATTTTGAGATCAGTGATGATGTACAGGAAATCCCCCAGCTGATCACTTCCATCGAAAAACTGGAGGGTGCCGTCACAGGTTCCAGAACAGTAGAAGCCTCCGCCAATAAGTACTTCTACTTCCTTCTGGCCGCACTCGGCTTGGCCATCTTGGATATGATCTTGCCACTTCGTACCATAAGCATGTAATCTGAAAATGCCCTAAAGAGGAATTATGAACAAGATATTTCTGGCTACCTTACTATTGATCCCATCTTCCTGGACACAGATTTCGGAGAGAAACAAGGCCATTGACTTAGCAGCAGAAAAATACGCCACGGCCGAATACGAGGAATCCGTACGCCAGCACCTCGCGCTGCTGAACGAACATGGCATCACTTCGTCTGAAGCTAATTTTGACTTGGCCCTGAGCTATCAGCTGAATGGACAGGAAGAAGACGCCAAGAAAAAATACCTGGAACTGGCCGGTGCGCCCAAAACCAATATCGCTTCCTCCGCCTCCAACCAAAACGGTGTGCTCCTAGGCAGGGAAAAGAAATACGAAGAAGCCCTTGCCGCCTTCAAAACAGCACTGATCAAAGATCCCGCCAATGAGATAGCCCGTTATAATTATGAACTGCTGGCACGATGGCTAGACAAAAACCAAGATGAACAAGAGCAGGAAAACCAGGACGACAACAAGCAAGAACCATCCAACTACGCCAAAAGGATGAAAGCGGAAGCAGATAAGCTAGTAGAGCAGTTTAAGTTTAACGAAGCCCTTGACGTGATGGGCAAAGCATTGGAGATCGATGAAACTGTTTCTCACTATCAGGAGTTTATAAAGAACCTAGGAGATATCAATGAAATCAATGAAAATTAACATACCGTCCTTTCTGGGCCTTTTTGCCGTGATGTGGGCAGTGACCTTTTCCGCATCCGCCCAAACGGCCGACACCTATTTTAACCAAGCAGCAAAAAACTATGTCAATGCTGATTACCCTGGCGTTGGCCAAACCTTGGCCGAAGGCTTGCAGAAATTCCCTGACGATCCCAAACTGAATGCTCTTAAAGAAAAACTCAAAGACGAGCAAGAAAAGCAGGACCAAGAGCAAAAGGAGCAACAAGATCAACAGGACCAGCAGCAACAAGAGCAGCAAAAACAAAACGAGGACCAGCAACAGCAAGGAGACGAAAACCAGCAGCAGGAAGATCAGGGGCAGCAGGAAAAGGAATCCAAAGACGGTCAAGGTGAAGAGCAAACCGAAGAAGATGGCGCCCAAGAATCCGATAAAATGGATGAAAAACGGGGAGAAAAGTCCAACCAGCAAGAACCATCCGATGAATCTTCCGATATGGAAAGTGACCTGAGCGAACGCGAAAAAGCCATGGAAGAACTGCGGCAAAAACTGCAGCAAATGAACATTTCGCCAGAACAAGCCCAACAAATCCTGGATGCCATGGACAATGCCGAGATGCGCTATATCCAACAGACCAAAAAGAAAGCCAGCAAACGGCCTGATAAGAATTTGCCTGATTGGTGAGATAGGAGTCTTTAGTCCGGAGTTTTGAGTATGCCGTTTCTCTTGCAGGAGAAGTCAGGTGGGGTGCTGAGTCCTCGTCATAGCCAACTAACACATAACAACTCTCGGGAAACAAAAGCTGAAATGGAAACATGAAACCCATCATTGTACCAATAAACTTTCAGCCTTGCAACTTTCAAACATTTTAACCTTAACAACCCATAAACCCAAATGAAAGAAGTATATATCATCTCAGCAGTAAGGACTCCCTTGGGGAGTTTTGGAGGTAAGCTCTCAAGTCTCACCGCAGTGGAACTGGGGAGCCAAGCTATCAAAGGCGCAATGGAGCGGGCACAGGTCACATCGGACCAAGTCGAGGAAGTGATCATGGGAAATGTCCTGTCCGCAAACTTGGGACAAGCCCCCGCTCGACAAGCAGCCATTGGTGCAGGCATCGGTCATCATGTCCCCTGCACCACCGTCAACAAGGTCTGTGCATCGGGAATGAAATCCGTTATGTTTGCGGCCCAATCCATCATGACCGGCCAGAGTGACGTCATCGTAGTTGGGGGCATGGAAAGCATGTCCAACGTCCCCTATTATATCCCCAAAGCCCGATTTGGCTATAAATTTGGCAACGGGGAGTTCATCGATGGCCTCGCCAAAGACGGCCTGCATGAAGTGTATTATAACTTCCCCATGGGCAACTGTGCCGATAATACCGCAAAAGAACTGAACATTAGCCGTGAGGCTCAAGATGAATATGCCATCCAGTCCTACCAACGTGCTGCCGAAGCATGGAAAGGAAATGTCTTCAAGGACGAAGTAATTCCCGTCTCTTACAAAGGGCGAAAGGGCGAAACCATCACCGTGGACGAAGACGAAGAATATAAAAATGTCATTTTCGAAAAAATACCGTCACTACGACCCGTCTTTGATAAAGAAGGCACCGTAACCGCTGCGAATGCGTCCACCATGAATGATGGCGCATCAGCGCTGGTACTGGTGAGCAAGGAAAAAGCAACAGCACTTGGGCTAAAACCCATCGCTAAAATCCTCGGCTTTGCCGATGCGGCTACTGACCCGATCTGGTTTACCACCGCTCCGGCACTGGCTATCCCCAAAGCCCTCAACAATGCCAATATAAAGTCAGAAGAGGTGGATTACTACGAAATCAATGAAGCCTTCTCAGCAGTGGCCTTGGCCAACCAACATCAATTAAAAATCGACAATGACCGGCTCAATGTCTTTGGAGGGGCTGTAGCACTGGGCCATCCACTGGGTGCTTCAGGGGCAAGAATCGTGGCTACTTTGACCTCAGTGCTTCAACAAAAAGCGGGCAAAATAGGCGTAGCCGGTATCTGTAACGGTGGCGGTGGCGCATCGGCCATGGTCATCGAAAGTCTAAAGTAAACACCGTTACGGCAAACCCTGTCTAGCTGCCAAATAGAACCGAAAGCTAAAGTGAAGCGGCTGATTTTGTCCGCAGCGGGTCTGACTGCAATACCTGTGGCCGTGGCGTAGATAGGCTAATGCATATTCCGGGTTTAATAGCGATTTCCCCTAAGTAGATAGTATGTACCCTACTCGTCAAAACAATAGCCAACTACTCAATTAATACTAGCACTTGACCGTTTCTCAAAACGACATGTTTTTAAAACCCGCATCCATCCTCTTTCTTCTGTTGCTATGCCATTACAGCAAAGCCCAGGACACTGTACGAACGTATTATGATGAGAAGAAATCGATATTAATGGAAGTCTATCCCACCCAAAATGAAAGGATAAACGGAAGGTACCAGCGGTATTTTGAAGATGGATCACTTCAGCTTCAGGGAGATTTTGTCATGGGCAAAAGAGAAGGTCTATTTGTTCATTTCTATCCAGAAAGTAACGATACACTCAAGACCGTTGGCTATCAAGATGGCCTCAGGCAAGGTCCCGCATTGTCCTTTGATGAAAAGGGCAACCTGATCCAGAAAGTGGAATTCCAGAATGACCGGATGGAAGGAACATTGGAAAGTTATTTTCCTGAAGGGGCCTTAAAAATGAAGGGAACCTTCACCAATAGCCAACCTCATGGTAAGCATACCGTCTATTATCCTGACGGAACCGTCCGCTCAGCATCCACTTATGAAGAAGGTATGCTGGAAGGCTCCTTGAAAAGCTATTATGAAAGTGGCCAGCTACAGTCTGAAGAGCACTACTCTGCAGGGCAGCTGGACGGAAAAGTCACTGCTTACTATCCCAACGGACAATTAAAAGAGCAATCGGTTTATGAAGAGGGTGTCCAGGACGGCGTTTTTACGGGCTATTTTGAAAATGGACAAATCGCCAAAAAGGGCACCTATAAAAATGGCCGGCCAAATGGGCTTTTCAAAACATTCCATCTCTCAGGAACTACCAAAGAGATCATTGAGTACAAAAAGGGAAAACCAATAGACAAACAACTGCTGTACTATCCATCAGGAAAAAAATCCGAAGTCATCTCCTATGACCGTGATGGGGTCAAACAACAACATACTTTTTACCATGAAAACGGCCAAGTCCAAAAGAGGGTTCAGCTGGTTGGAGGTCTTCCCCAGGGCCAAGTCGTTAGCTATGATATAAACGGCAACAAGCAAGAGGTAATTCCGTATCAAAACGGAAAATGGAATGGTCATTACAGACGTTTTGATGAAACAGGGAACTTGATATTGGAACAGGGCTTCAAAAATGGAAAACAACACGGAGAAGAAAAAACCTACTACCCCAATGGCCAACTCAAGACATTGACGACTTATGATTTTGGTTGGAAGCATGGCCCTTACCAATCACAGAGCCCTACAGGGGATATTCTGGTAGAAGGAAGTTTTTGGTTCAATAAAAAATCATCTGTATGGAAGTACTATGATAAAAAAGGAACCCACATAAAAACAGAAAATTATGATAAAAAGGGTAAATTAGTTGAATAATTTTTCATCAATTGAAAGGTTAAAATCAGCCTAACTCCTATTTTTGCTATTTAAAATTTATACGTTAACCTTAGGCAGCATCCGGTAGAAAATATCAGGCAGTTGCCCCAAAGCAAGTGACAGCATCATGAATACGGCCATTAAAGAAACCCAATTTGAATTCCCGAATCAAACAGGTTTTTACAAAGGAAAAGTCCGGGATGTCTACATGTTTGAGGACAAGATCGCAGTAGTCGCCTCCGACAGGATCTCCGCGTTTGATGTGGTACTCCCACTGCCCATTCCTTTTAAAGGTCAGGTGCTCAACCAAATAGCGGCCAAGTTCTTGGCGGCCACAGCAGATATCGTCCCCAACTGGGTGATCTCTACTCCTGATCCCAATGTCACCATCGGTAAAAAATGTGAGCCTTTTAAGGTAGAAATGGTCATCAGGGGATACCTCGCCGGACACGCCTGGCGTGAATACCGAGAGGGAAAAAGGAGCATTTGTGGTGTCAGCCTTCCAGAAGGATTGAAGGAAAACGACAAACTCCCAGAGCCTATCATCACACCTACCACCAAGGCAGATGAAGGGCATGATGAAGACATCAGCAGGGAAGATATCCTGGCAAATGGTATTGTCAGTGCAGAAGATTATGCCATCCTCGAAAAATACACTAGGGCGCTCTTCTTGAGAGGAACCGAAATGGCCGCCGACAAAGGCCTGATCCTGGTAGATACCAAATACGAATTTGGGAAATACAACGGTGAGATCTTGCTGATCGATGAAATACATACGCCAGACTCCAGTCGCTACTTTTATGCAGCAGGCTATGAGGAAAACCAAGAAGCCAACCAGCCCCAAAAACAACTCTCCAAGGAGTTTGTAAGACAATGGCTGATCGCCAATAACTTCCAGGGCAAGGACGGACAGAGCGTCCCTAATATGCCCAATAAAATTGTAAATGATATTTCCGACCGTTATATTGAGCTTTATGAGAAAATCACCGGTGAGGAATTTGATAAAGCCGACAACACCAATATGATGGAAAGGATAAAGAAATCCATCGAAGAAATCATTTAACTTCCCTAATCCCCAAACACAATGGCCTGAAAACGGCCAAAATAAAACCCATTAAAAATGAAGTACGCAGTAGATAAAAAAGAACAATACGTAATATTCACCTTGCAGGAAGAGAAGTTGGACTCTCCGCTTTCTCCTGAACTGAAGTCAGAGCTGTTGACGGTACATGCAGAAGGATACAGCAACCTGATCTTGGACATGAGCCACGTAAAATATGCCGACTCCAGTGGACTGAGTGCACTATTGGTAGGCCACCGTGCCTTCAGTGAAGATGGCGGTATCTTCGTCATCTCCTCTCCTCAAGACCATGTCACCAAGCTTATCAAAATATCCATGCTCGACAAGGTCCTTAATGTAGCTGATTCCATTGAAAATGCGGCTGACAAGATCTTCATGCATGAGATCGACGGAAACAAGGAAGAGGAAGAAGAGGAAAACTAAGCTTGGAATTTTCGGTTACCATTTTAGGCTCCAACTCTGCTGTCCCTGCCCATAACAGGAACCAGACATCCCAGATCGTCACCCTTGGTAGTAAATTACTGATGGTCGACTGTGGAGAAGCCACCCAAATCCAGTTACAGCGCTACAAAATCAGGTCGTTTAAGATCGACCATATCTTTATATCGCATTTGCATGGAGATCACTACCTCGGACTGATGGGCGTGATCTCCACTTTTCACCTCAACAAACGCAAGACTCCCCTCACCATCTACGGCCCCCGTGGACTGGATGAGATCATCACCACCCAGCTTAAGTACGGCAATACCAAATTGAACTATCCACTTCATTTTGTCCGGACAGACCCGGACGAGAAGCAACTGTTGGTAGATACCAAAAAGTTCATGGTGTATAGCTTTCCGCTAAAGCACCGCTTGCCATGTACGGGATTTCTGATCGTGGAAAAACCCGGTCTTCGCCACCTCATCAAAGAAAAACTCCAAGAACAGCCACTGAGCATCCCTGCGATCAATGTTCTCAAACACGGCAAGGATTTTATGGATAAAGACGGTAATGTATTTACCGTCGAGGAATTTACCAGTCCCCCAGACCCTATCCGCAAATATGCCTTCTGCTCTGATACGATCTTTGATGAAACACTCGTAACTTACCTGAAGGAAGCGGACCTGCTGTACCATGAATCCACCTTTATGGAATCGGAATGTGAAAGGGCTGCGGAAACCTATCATTGTACGGCCAGTCAAGCGGCCACCATTGCCAAAAAAGCCAATGTCAAACAGTTGCTGCTGGGGCATTATTCCACACGGTACGTTGAGCTGGAACCTTTGCTGGAGGAAGCAAGCAGCGTTTTTGACCGCTGTCAGCTCAGTATCGAAGGAGAAACGTATCACCTCTAGCCTATGTCCAACACCGCCGACCAAAACTTCCAAAACAAAAAGACTACCCTGTTCATCGTCCTTAGCGGGATCTTCCTGACCAACGCTATCCTCGCCGAGCTCATTGGGGTCAAAATATTTTCCGGTGAGGCCACTTTGGGGCTGGAGCCTGCCAACTGGACGTTTTTTGGGGATTATGTACTGGACTTTAACCTTACCGCTGGCGCGGTGATCTGGCCGGTGGTCTTTATCACCACGGACATCATCAATGAGTATTTTGGCAAAAAAGGAGTACGCAAAATCAGTTTCCTCACGGCGGGCTTTATTGCTTATGCATTTATTTTCATTGTCATCGTTACCGCCTTGCCTCCGGCAGCATTCTGGCTGGATGTCAACAGCACCGATCCCAATGGCAACCCGTTCAACATAGAATATGCCTTTGATGTCATCTTCCGGCAAGGTTTGGGAATCATCATCGGCTCCTTGACTGCATTCTTGTTGGGGCAGCTGATTGACGTGTTTATCTTCCAAAAACTCCGCAAAATCACCGGTGCCAAAATGATCTGGCTACGTGCCACCGGCTCCACCTTGGTCTCCCAGCTGATCGACTCTTTCGTGGTACTGGGCATCGCTTTTTATGTCTTTGGCAACTGGTCCATCGAGCAGCTGATCTCCGTGGGCATCATCAACTACATTTACAAATTTACCGTCGCCATCATCCTCACGCCCCTACTCTACCTCGGACACAATATCATCGACAACTACCTCGGCAAAGAATACGCCGAACGAATGGCTGAAGAAGCCGCTGGGAACACTTCTTTTTGAGGTATGTCGTCGCTCGTATTGATTCTATTTGATATATAGCACGCATTTGAAATGCGGGCTTCTGAGATAGGCATTTGCAATGCAACTCCTAAACCAACTGAGTAAGGGGGATTTTGATTTGGCTTGTTATAAAACCGATTCAATACACACCTTCTAAACAAACAAAAAAATCAGATTAGCGTAACTATTATCATGAGAAGCTTCATCCTATTATCATTTTTGATTTCATTGGCTCACTTTTCTTGGGCCCAGCAGGAAAAGACAATTCCTGAAGATAACAACAAAATCCCCAGGTCCAATATCATTTGTAGAGTAACCGTTTCACTTCAGCCCACAGACCATTTTCTGGCAGACAGTATTCCCAAAACAGACTTTTATGAGAAAATGGTCACAGAAATCGATGAAACGCTTAACATCAATGGGAAAACGAACACCGTACCGTTAATTATAATCGATGGTGTACCTTCTAACATCGCAGATCTAAACAAGTATACGGAAACAGAAATTGGACAGTACCAAATACTATCCCACCCAAGTAGTACAGCAATCTTCGGAAGCAGAGGAGACGACGGCGTGGTCTTGATCAAAACAAAATAAGAATGATGGAATTTTATTTTATTATCCTCTATATTACTAACATGAAATCTATAGCCACACTTTTCATTATTTTCATCCTCCTTTTTGGCTGTAGATCTGCTCCCCGTAAACTCCCACAACTGATCCAAGAAAAGGAAAACCTCTGTAAAACTACATTTACTGAACAGCAAGAACGGCAATTGCGCAAAGAATTGGGCGGCCTTGAAGCTTACTTTATACGTAAAGGACTGCTGAAGGACAGTACAGGAGCAAGTTATCGTGCGGTATATAAAAAAATTGCCCGTCAAGGTGACCTTTACTTTAAGATTGACACCTCCTTTCAACTATTGGACAGCTTGGACTGGATAGTGACCAGTCATTGCTTTTACCAAGTTTTTACTTCAGAAGAACTATCACAAATCCGTCCACGACACTACCGCGCTGCCAAAAAAATCAATGCCGCTTCCCAAAAGGCCCCTACTCCTGGAAAAACAGCCAAGCAAATTCTGCATCAGCTCAAGAAGGAAGATTTTGGCTTTGCCTATTATAAAACCTCTTCCCTTGTTCTCTTTTACCAAATTGCCTGGCCATATTCGGACGAACATATCGAGCCTCTCGTTTATCCCTCCGGTCTTGAAACCATGGTAATCCAGCTGAACAAAAACAGTCAAATCACCATCGACCACGCCATAATGGACATGGGTGATGTCCGACAAAAAGTGTATAATTTCCTTAAAACCCATCCCGAAACCAAAGGTATTGAAATCAGCTCTAACAGAAACACAAGCTATAAAAGCTATCTCCAAGTAAAGGAGGTGGTGAAGGAGGTCTATGCAGAACTGTCCACTACAATGGGGCGTCCACTACCTAAATATATTATCATTCATGAACCGAAATAACCAGCTTGCTAAGGTTAATCGCTAAACCATGCAACAACTCCTAGCCGTGACCGTTTTGTGCAATTTGGCTGCAATACCAATATTTGGTATATTCGAGTAAAATCATAGTCAAAATGGGAAAAAACACATCAATATCACTCGGAAATCATTTTGAGGAGTTTATCAGAGAAGAAGTAAATTCTGGTAGGTATGGTTCAGTTAGCGAAGTTATTCGTTCCGCATTACGTTTGTTAGAACGTGAAGAAAAAAAGGAAAGAGAATTGATTAAAGCTCTCGAAGTTGGAGAAAATAGCGGGTTTGTTGAAGATTTCGATCCAAAACAGAATCTGGCTGAATTACATCGTCGACACTTATGAGTAAAAACAAGTATCGAATAAGTAAACAAGCGATTGAAGATTTAAATTATATTTGGGTTTATACTTTTCACAATTGGTCTAAAGAACAGGCAGATAGGTACTACGACTTAATAATCGGAGAGATTGAATTTATAGCGGACAACTATTTGAGTGGAAAATCCGCGGATCAAACTCGAAAAAATTATCGAGTGACAAATATCAAGTCACATTTGATTTTTTACAGAAAAGTGGAAAATGAGATTGTTGAAATCACTAGAATTTTACATCAAAGAATGGACATTAAAAAACAACTGAAATAAAAACACAGTGAACAACAACCAAACTTTCGTTACGTGCGAAGAACAAACAATGAATGTGATACACACGTAACCGGTGAGGTTCTTAAGGGGATTAAGTTGGGAATTTGTAGGGGCTGGAGGTTGGAAAAATCAAAATTGCAGAATCCCGTCCCGATAATACTTTTTCTTTAGAGAATCATTTTGACACGGAGCAACTACTTCCCCACACAAGGAAGCCCGATAGGGACAATCACAGACTTTTTGCCATGACCAAAGACCTTCATTTTTACTTGGGAACCACACAGAAAAACCATTACGTTTCGCACAATCCCTTTATGATTATTGGAACTTTTCATCCGAAAATTGAGACTCAAATGAAGCTGTTCTAATACCGACGCTTCACAGCCATACTCGGACGGAAGAAGAGATCACGACAAAATCCGCTATTCTATTCCCGCCAAACCTCTCCTTTTAGGTTTTTGTTGATTAAATTTAGAAATACTAAACGCAGCTTTAGCGGCCGTGGGAAATAATATGGAATGAAACCGGATTCTGTTCACATAACGCAAATAATTAAAGGAAATACTTTAAAGCAACATGTGGATGATTTTGCTGTTTGTTGGATCAAAAACGAGGTATCTGGAATTGAAATAGACCATGTTTTATATAAAAAAGTCTCAAATTCCATTTTTTTTCTTCATCCCAAAACACACTGGAAGATTCTGAAAAAAGACGGTACCACTTCTTCTGGTTATGTTTTGTACTTAACTAGTGAGGTGCTAAACAATCCTATATTAAGTAACCTCCATATTAATAAAGTAAGACTTTTCAATTCGGGAGAAATCCCATTATTTAAATTAAGTCCAGGAATAGAAAAAAGAACACAGGCTATTCTGGAAATGATCGATGAGCTTTTAGGGTCACACCTTGACCATAAGGATGATGCTATACTTTCACTATTGAACACATTTTTTATCTACTGCGACGGACAATGCAATATTAAATCCGTTGTTTCGAACAGTAACTCCAGAACAAATATCGTCTATAAATTCAAAAGGCTTGTCGATAAGCATATATATGAATATCACGAAGTAGCTGAGTATGCAGACCTACTTAACCTTTCTCCAAAACACCTAAATGATTGTGTAAAAGAAGTACTGGGGGTAAGCTCAAAAAGTATCATCATCGAACAATTACTTATGAGATCTCGGCACGCATTGAAATTTTCAAACATGACCATAAAGGAAATCAGCTTTGAATTAGGTTTTACGTCCCCTGACTATTTTAGCTACTTTTTCAAAACCCACACTGGCATCACGCCCTCAGCGCTAAGAAAAAGTTAACTGTTCCCAAAATCCATGGATTTACGGTGATTTTCACATTGCCACACTACCATTATCAACATAAATTGTAGAAAAAATAAATCATGGACAGAAAAAAATTCATACAAACCTCTGGACTTGGATTAGGCTTGGCTATCATCCCTGGAATGATAAAAAGCCAATCAGGCCACCCAAAAAGAAATCTCACAGTCAACACAAAATCTAAAATAGTTAAAGATGCTGACGGTGATGTTTTGAACGTAATCGGTGATATCCAAACCCACAAACTAGTTGGTAGCGATACAGGAAACCAAATCGTTGAATGGATGGATAATGTTGATCCGGGTGTTGGAATTCCTCCACATATTCACACCAAAGAAGATGAGATATTCAGGATCATAAAGGGGCAAATTGAAATAATGATCGATGGCAAAACCACTGTTTTAAAAGAAGGCGACATCGCTTTTGCCCCAAAAGGAATAGCACACTCGTGGAAAGTGGTCGGAACAGAAAAAGCTAAAATGATCACTTCAGCTTTCCCCGCTGGCATAGAGCACATGTTCAAGGAATTAGCAGCTCTTTCTGCTGGCCCCCCAGATTTTGAAAAAATAGCTGAAATTTGCGGGAAACATGGTGTTAACTTTGTCTAAAGGCCAAAATCACTATACAGTATGAAAGCTATAGTGCATAGCAAATAAAGCTTTTGGTCAAACCTTAGCCCAGGCCATTTTCTCCCCCCTTCTTACCCCTCTCTGCCAGTTGCTGGGCTATGATGCTGCCAGTCACCAACTGCAAAGCGTGGTAAAGCATCAGGGGAAGTAAGACCACTCCAAAAGTAACAGGGTCAGGAAAGAGCACTTTGCCCATGGCAGCACCTTGGACGAGGGACTTTTTGGAGCCGCAGAAGAGCACGGTGATCTGATCGGCTCGCTCAAAGCCCAACAGCCTGCCCATGCCGTACATCAAGGCCGCCATCATCAAAAACAGCAGCAACATCATTCCTCCCAATCCTACCAAAAACGCCCAGCTTCTCCCCTCAAACATCCCCCTGCCCACTGCGGCAGAGAAAGCCGAAAAAACAATCATCAAGATGATAGACTGGTCAAGGTTTTTGAGGGCGGTGCTGTGTCTATTGACCCAAGGCCCCAAGACGCGATGCAAAAGAAAACCTCCCATCACCGGAAACAGCACCTGCAAGCTCAACTGCCAAAAGGTATTCAGCAAATCAAAGCTCATCTCACTTCCTTCCAAGAACAACTCCATCCATATCGGGGTAATAAAAATCCCCACAATACTCGAAATACTGGCATTGAAGATCGCGGCGGGGACGTTGCCACCTGCAATGGACACCATCACTACAGAAGCGGAAACCGTAGATGGCAGCGCGGAAAGATACAACGCTCCTAGCCACATCGGATCATCACCTCCTCCCGCCAGGGCCTTTACCAGCGTCACCACTGCCGGAAACACCAAAAACGTTGTGCTCTGGATAAGGAGATGCAGCTTCCAATTGCCCAGTCCTGATTTTAATTTGACAGGATCCATTTTTACCCCATAAATGAAAAAGATCACCGATACCCCGTAATGGGTGATCTCCTTAAACGGAATAATGCTGTCCTCTGCCCCCAACTCTGGGAATATATTGGCCAGGACAATTGTCCCTATCAAGGCCAGAAAAAAACCGTTGAGACCGGCTTTGGTGAGGATCTTTTTAAGTTGACTCATTCCTTTACTGGTTAATGGTTACTAGCTTTACTGGTACACATTGCATACTGGTTACTCCTAACTGATCACTGGTTACTTGTATTGGGGCCGGCCCTGCTTACTTCCTTTAAAGCGCCGAAGCCGCTTAAGACTCAATGCCCACCTCTCCTAAAATTATCACAAATTACAGCAGTGGCAATGGCCACATTAAGGGATTCGGCATGGCCAAATGATGGAATGGTCAGCTTCTGGCTAACCAATTTCTCCAGCCGGGGACTGATTCCTTTGGCCTCATTGCCCATCAGGATGATTCCCGCTGGTACCAACGTGCTCCTATGGATGTCCTCTCCCTCCAAAAACGCCCCATAAATGGGTAGTGCCTGCTGGGGCAGGTAGGCTTCAAGGTCGGTATAAAAAAAAGACACCCGCGTAAAAGAACCCATGCTGGAATGAAGCACTTTGGGATTATAAAAATCGGCCGTTTGTGAAGAAAGCACCAGCTTATGGATACCATACCAGTCGGCGATCCGGATGATGGTGCCTAGATTTCCTGGGTCACGCACATCGTCCAGTGCTATGGCCAGTTCCCCTTCTCCGATATCAAATGGTGTATTTTTCTTAAGTTTGGCTACTGCCAAGGCTGCGTCGTTGGTTTGAAAAGAGCCTGCAGACTCCAAGGTCTTTGGGGACACTTCATAGCTCGCCGCATTGCAGGAACTGATCAGCTGGGAATGTTCTTCATGGTATTTGGCAGTATAAAGAAGATGCGTAACTTCAAAATCCGAAAGCAGTAATTCCGTTACATTTTTGGCGCCTTCCACAAAAAAAGCGTCCTCCTGTTTACGGAATTTTTTCTGTTGCAAGGATTTAATAAACTTAAGCGTATTTTTGCTGATCATTAAGGTCGATTAGTTGTGAATAAAACCAAATATATAAACTTTATTCTTGCCTTGCTGTTGCTTTCATCATGTTCTTTGACCAAGGGGCTCGAAGAGGATGAGTACCTGATCTATGATGTAAACCTGAAAGGCATCAAAAATGCCAACGAAGTAAAGGTAAAACAACTGATCAAACAAAACCCCAATACCAGGATCCCCATCCTGAACTTCTCCCCAGGAGTCTTTATCTACAATATAGGAGAAGCCAATTATGACAGCATAAAAGTAGGCGAAAAAATAGCTTCTTTACAAGCCAAACAGCGTGACATCGAAACCCAACTAGAAACCGATCCCAACAACAACAAACTAGAAAAAAAGTACTACAAATACGCCAATAGAATAGACGACCTTAAGAAAAAGCTGAATTATGGTAACTGGTTCATGCGAACAGGAAATCCCAAAACCATCTATGACAGTGCCCAAACAGCTGAATCAGAAAAGGAAATCAAAAATTACCTGATCAATCATGGTTTTTTTGAGGCGGAAGTAAGCACCCAGATAGAACGTAGAAAGAAAAAAATATACCTCACCTATCTAGCAGAAGAAAACAGCCCCTACCTGATAGACAGCTCCTACACCAAAACCGGCGATGAAAACATCTCTTCCCTCCTCGACCGGGATGCTGAAAACAGCCTGGTGAATGCAGGACAACGGTACAATCAGGACAACCTCACCAAAGAACGTCAACAAGTGGAAGACCTGCTGAAAAACAATGGCTACTATACCTTCTCAAAATCCTATATCGAATATAATGTCTATAAGGACACCGTAGATAAGGATGTAGTTATCGAACAGATCATCAGAAAGCCAACTTATGCAGCGCAGCACAAAGTCTACACGATCGATTCGGTGATCTTTGAGATCTCTACGCCCACTGAAGTCATTACAGACCAAGAGGTGCAAAGGGAGTATGATGACATCTCCTATATCATGTACCGCGACCGCTATTCGGAAAAGATCATTGACTCCAGGGTCTTTATAGACAAAGGAGCACGCTACAACAAGGCCGAAGTACTGGAAACCCAGCGGCAACTGGCCAATTTGGACATCTTCCGCTATATCAATATTTCTTTTGATACACTGGGCAATCATATTACGACACGTATCCAGACCCAGCCCAATGAAAAATACCAAATCACCAACCAGCTGGGAGCCAGTATTACGGAGCAGTTGCCTGGGCCGTTTTTCAGTCACTCATTGCGAAACAGGAACCTCTTTCGGGGGCTGGAGATATTTGAGTTTAACTTCCGTGCCGGACTGGAGGGGGTGGCATCAGCGACGGCAGAAGGAGGCGTTTATCGCAGCCGGGAGCTCAGCACCTCTGCATCGGTGATATTCCCCCAGTTTTTGCTCCCTTTTAGCAAAAAAGGCCTCAAACGATATGGCCGGTATAATCCCCGCACAAGGACCTTGATCGGATACAACTATGTCAATCGTCCCGAGTATATCCGTGAAGGCTTTAACACCATCTTTGCGTACAACTGGGCTACCAGAAACCAGCGACAACAGTACACGATAAATGTATTGGATGCCAACTTGATCAGGTCTAATCTGGACCCGGATTTTGAGGAGCGACTCATCGAGCTCCAGGAGCAAGGAAACAACTTGATCAATTCCTTTCAGTCTTCTTACGTCAGCAGTATTTCCGGTCAGGTCATCATCAACTTCAACCAGTATGGCCTCTGGCAAAGAAACCGATCATCCTTATGGCGACTAAACTTCGAAAGTGGTGGCACCACTATTAACTTCCTGAACAAGGAACATTTCCAAAACCGCAACCTACAGTACTTTCAATTCTTAAAATTTCAATCCGATTTCAGAAGATATATTCCTATCAGCCGCAAAAGCACCTTTGCCTACCGCATCAATGCAGGGCTGGCCATTCCCTACGGAATTAGTAATGGGGTATTACCCTATGAAAAATACTTCTTTGCAGGTGGCAGTACCAGTATTCGGGCTTGGTCACCTAGGCGTTTGGGACCAGGGTCATTCACTCCCCAGACAGATGAAGAGGGCTATTTTGACTACCGCTATGAGCAGCCTGGAGATATTTTACTGGAGGGGATGTTTGAGATCCGGCGTGAGCTTTTTGGGTATTTTGATGGAGTGTTTTTCGTAGATGCAGGGAACACTTGGACGCTAAAAGAAGACCCCACCCGGGAAGGTTCCCAGTTCAAGCCAAGAACCTTCGTCAAGGAGATTGCCGTGGGCACGGGAATCGGGCTGCGGATGGATTTTGATTTTCTCGTGCTCAGGCTGGACATGGGGATCAAGGCCATCGATCCTGCCCAGCCTGAGGGTGAACGCTTTGTCCTGGACAACCTTTCATTTAAGAAACCATTGGGAGAAAAAGGACAGACCGTATTTAACATTGGTATTGGATATCCTTTCTAATGGGTTAATTTTGGAACATCGTCGCTGCCGAATCGTTTAACCATAGAAATTTCTAATTGCAGCATTATCCTTAAGTATTCTATTAATGTCAAATAGCATCAGCAAAGAGCAGATTTCCGAAGAGTTCAAAGCCATACAAGACCACATTTGCCAAGAACTGGAAGCTGGCGATGGCAAAGCCAAATTTCACGAAGACCTTTGGAAAAGGGACGCAGGTGGTGGTGGCCGTACCAGGATCATCAAAGACGGAAATATCATTGCCAAAGGCGGTGTGGCTTTTTCGGCCGTCCACGGTCCCACTCCTGAAAAAATCCTCAAAAAACTACAACTTGAAAAGGCTGATTTCTACGCTACGGGTGTCTCCATCGTGATCCACCCCAGCAGCCCTATGGTGCCGATCATCCATATGAACATACGGTATTTTGAGATGAGCAATGGCACCTATTGGTTTGGCGGTGGCATAGACCTTACCCCCCACTATGTGGACAAGGACGATGCCCGTTATTTTCATCAGCAAATCAAAGCCACCTGTGACCAGTTTGACACGGAAGCTTACCCGAAATATAAAAAATGGGCAGATGATTATTTTTACCTTCCTCACCGCGAAGAAACCAGGGGCATTGGAGGCATTTTCTTTGATCGCCTGACGGCCACGGAAACCAATTCGTTTGAGTCAACCTATGATTTTGTAAAATCCATTGGCTACCTCTTCCCTGAAATTTACCGTCACTTTATGGCCAAAAATGCCGCTTTGCCATTTGGCGAAAATGAGCAAAAGTGGCAGGCACTCAGGAGGGGAAGATACGTAGAGTTCAACTTGGTCTGGGATGCGGGGACGAAGTTTGGTCTCGACACCAATGGCCGGACAGAAAGCATTCTTATGAGCATGCCACCCGTGGCGGAGTGGGAGTACATGAACATCCCGGAAGACGGCAGCAAAGAAGCAGAGACGCTTGGATTGCTAAGAAAAGATATTGACTGGATTAACCTATAGACTTGTGATAGAAACACTGAAACATTGGGACGAAGAGCTCTTCATCTTTCTAAATGCCCAACACTTGGACTGGTTAGACCCCATCATGTTCGGGATTTCAGGGAAGCTGATCTGGCTTCCATTTTACGCCTTGTTGGTTTTTTTGATAATCAAAAATTTGGGAAAAGGCAGCATTTGGGTGTTTATTGGAATTGCCTTGGCCATACTATTCAGTGACCAGGCCACTTCCGGATTTATGAAACCATTCTTCGAGCGCCCCCGGCCCTGCCATGACCCACGCTGGGAAGGCATTATGTTTAACTACAAACACTGTGGGGGCATGTATGGTTTTGCTTCCTCACATGCCTCCAATACCTTTTCACTCGCTACCTACCTCTTGCTCACCTTCCATCGAAAGGTCAAGGGCTTCGGGTGGATGTTTCTATGGGCGGCCCTCGTTTCCTATTCCAGAATTTACCTAGGTGTACACTATCCGGCAGATGTAGTCGTAGGGGCAATCGTAGGAATACTTGCTGGGTTTATCGCTTGGTGGCTGGTCATTAAGATCAAAATGACCACCATCCGCAAAGTAGAAGAAATGGATAAGCAAGAGGAGTAAACTGCTATCTTTGGGGATTACAAATCCCCTCTGCCTGACATCCCGATTACCAATCAGGGTGAGCAGTTTCTTCTTTCTTTGCGCCTTACTATTGGTTCTTTCCTCTAAACCTGTTTGATACTAATAAAAGTCAATACCCTTTCACCATCCGCTGGATGTATTTTCCCACTATATCAAACTCCAAATTGACCTTATCCCCTACTTTCAGCTGGTGAAAATTGGTGTGCTCATAGGTATAGGGAATAATGGCTACTGAAAAGCCTCCCGGTTTGGAATTGAAGCAGGTCAGACTGGTGCCGTTTATGGTAATGGAGCCTTTTTCTACTGTTACATTGCCGACCGTCTCTTCAAAGGAAAAATCAAAGCGCCAACTTCCATCCTGGTTTTCTACCCGTTCCACTTTACCGATCTGATCCACATGCCCCTGCACGATATGCCCATCAAAACGGCCATTGGCCGGCATGCATCTTTCCAAGTTCACCCTAGTTCCTTCCTTCCACTCCTGAAGACTGGTCTTTTGGAGTGTCTCATCAATGGCCGTCACCCTGTAAATATCGCCGTCCACCTTTACCACCGTCAAGCACACGCCATTATGCGCCACAGACTGATCTATCTTCAGTTCACTCGTAATGGGTGATTTGATATCAAAATGGATATTTGTACCTTCTCGGGAAATGGCCACTATTTTGCCCATGGTTTCTACAATACCGGTAAACATCTTCTGACTAAAATTTAACGTTCATAAAATCAGGCAATAAGTAAAATTGCCCATTCAGGATTAAAATTAAGCGATTTAATCCATTAACTTAGCATTAAAAAGAAGTTTCAACGCAAATAAGTTCACTTATCATTATGATAAAATTGGAGGATAGCTATTCTCACAAAGGCCAGCGAAAAGCACTGGTAAAGACACTGGAAAGAAAGGGCATCATGGACAAGAAAGTGCTGGAAGCCATTGGCACGATTCCCCGTCATTTCTTCTTCGACAGTGCCCTGCACTCCCATGCCTATGAGGACAAAGCTTTCCCCATCGGTGAAGGGCAGACCATCTCCCAGCCATTTACCGTTGCCTTCCAAAGTGAACTGTTGGCGCTCCGTCCCGGGGACAAGGTACTGGAGATAGGCACGGGGTCAGGATATCAGGCCGCCATTCTCTATCTTTTGGGTGCAGAAGTACATACCATAGAATATAACAAAAGCCTGTATCAAAGAACCAAAAAGTTCCTTCCCAGGCTCGGTATCAAAGCTTATTTCTACCAAGGAGACGGCTCTCTTGGAATACCTGAAAAAGCACCTTTTGACAAGATAATCGTCACAGCAGGCGCGCCTGTAGTGCCCAAAAGCCTACTGAAGCAATTGAAGGTTGGCGGGGTTCTGGTCATCCCAGTGGGCGACCGAAAAACCCAAAAAATGATGAAATTGACCAAGAAAACCGCCAAGCAAATTACGCAGGAAGAATACGACAGTTTTGCTTTTGTGCCCCTGCTCGGGCATGAAGGATGGTAAGTAGCGCTATCAAGTAGTTTATAAGTATTTGGTCTATAGTACGAAGTACGAAGTATCAGTTTCTGAATGGTGACTGAGTTGTGCGGGGTCTCTGCCCCAGCACAGGCAAGAATGAAGTAGCCGTGGATAGCCTCCTTCGGCTACGCTAAGGCACCCTTAACTGTTCCTGACTTGAAATCCTTGACATCATTAGACAATTGGCGAGGGGCAATTTAACCCGGATTATGCGTTAGGAATCGTAGTGAGAGCTGAAATTGCAAGAAAATCAGTTAGTTTGGAGGCATTAGCGTAGCACCGCTACGGTTATGCCGAAAACTAAAGTGAAACGGCTGATTTTGAAGCAGTTTAAGGTCGCAACAGATAGGCTAATGCATATTCCGGGTTTAAACTGATCCTGACCCCTGTGCTGAGCATGTCGAAGGCTGCAATCCGGAAATGGAAATCGCGAACCGGCCACCTTGAGTACAAAACAAATATTTTCAGAATTTTATTTCATAATACACACTTAAATACTTGATATATAGAATAAATATTTTGTATTTTCGTGAAAAATATAATTAAAATGGGAAAAGCAAAGCGAGTACAGGAATCTGAAGTAATCATGACCGAGATGGTCCTGCCCAACGACACCAATACGCTCAACAACCTCATGGGAGGAAAATTGATGCATTGGCTGGATGTCGTGGGTGCTATCGCTGCACAGAAGCACTCCAACAGGATCGTAGTCACTGCTTCAGCAGACAGTATTTCTTTCCAGCATCCCATTGCCCTTGGCAATGTCGTCACACTAAAAGCCCAAGTAACACGCTCCTTCAATAGCTCCATGGAAGTCTATATTGAAGTATGGGCTGAGGACATCCCAGCCAATAAGAAAACCAAGACACACCGGGCATTTTTCACCTTTGTCGCCGTGGACCAAAACGGCCGTCCCATCGAGGTCCCCAAACTAGAGCCTGGCACTGATGAAGAAAAAGAACTCTTTGATGGAGCACTTCGCAGACGGCAGTTACGATTGGTGCTTTCCAAAAGAATGGATCCAAAAGATGCCGTGGAACTTAAATCCATCTTTGGTCTAGAAGAGGCATTGGGCGCAAAGAAGGAGTAGTTTTAAGGTCGATCCTCACAGATCTCAAAAGCTCCGAATCCAAAAACTCATTGAATCTGTGAGAAATCAAACAAAAGTTGTTTTCAGGAGATTTTTTGATCATTTTAGCCGTATGGAAGAAATGGACATCGACAAACTTGGATTCTTTATAGAGGAAGACATCTTCCTGATCCCAGAAGACGCCAAAGAGATACTATTGGCCGATAAATTCAAGGATTATTCGGACGATTTACCTGAGGATCATTCCACAGCAAGTGAGTCTTTGAGCGATGGATCTTCACCTGAACAGGCACAGCCCAATGAGGAATCCGGTGCATCAGTAGCCTTGACCTATGAAGGAGACTTTGAAAAAAGCCTACTGGTAATCCATCAGGACAGTCCTCTAAGTGAAGAGCTAAAAGGCTTTTTGCTAAAAATACTCAGGGCAGTATCCTATTCCCTAAAAGATATTGCGTTGGTATCTGCTTCCCAAGTGAGTAGCTTGCCTGTCAATACTGTCCAGCAACTCAACCCCCACAAAATCCTGGTATTTGGCAGCTTGAACCATCCTATCATCCAACAAAAAGAAAACAATTATGAAATCAGCAGTGATGGTGAGGTAGAATACCTATTTGCAGATAGCCTACCTGTCATCTTTGAAGACCAAAACCTCAAGAAAAATCTATGGAACAGTCTTCAGGCATTTTTCAATATCAATAAGTAAAAATGGATAACGAACACCAATTACAACTACTCAAAAGATTCAGGATCATAAGTTACGCAGAAGGCATTTCCTATCTGCTCCTGCTTTTTATAGCGATGCCGCTCAAGTACACAATGGATATGCCTTTGGCTGTCAAATACACGGGCTGGGTGCATGGCATCCTTTTTATTGTTTACGTTTATCTGGTATTTCCTACCAGAAGAGGCCTTAACTGGACATTTCGTCGGACGCTATTTGCATTGATTGCATCTGTTTTGCCTTTTGGTCCTTTTCTATTTGACAGGAAATTGCGACAACAAGGTCATAAGATAGAAGACCAAGCCTAAAAAACCATAAAGTACCATGATCGAGAAAAAGAAACACATCTATCCGATCAGCAGTGGCCTACGAAAGTACCTTATCAAATACGGAAGAGAAGTCGATATTCCGGTACATTACCAGGAGTTGCTTCGGTTCATGAGCTCCATTTCCCTTTATGACTCCAAAGGGAACGATACACTTTGGGAAACGGTATTTTATAATGAACAAGACCGTGAGGACATTCATTATAATCTAAAAAAAATCTATGCCATCCTCAAAGCTGAAGGTGACATGAGCGTCATGCAACACCTCTACGTGGACAGGGTGGACCTGTGTATGTACGGCAACACCAAACCTTTCCGCGTGCGGATCGTCAATCGCATCAATGATAATTTCGACTATTTTTATGTAAAAACAGCAGATGCTTCACGGGTATATGGGCTGGAGCTCGAACACCTCCTCTCCCCCAACCGGATAAGCTACTTGGTCTATCAGAATACATTGATAGAAGAACATATCGCTGGCATCCCTGGGGAACAGTTTATGAGGCAGTACACCAACGATCCCTTGCTGAACCCAATCCGTATTTCAAAAGAATTTGTAAAATTCAATGAGCGGTGTTTTGTTCGCCTTTTGGGTGACATGCATTCCTCAAACTTTGTGGTAGACGTAACGCCCGATTTTGAAGAAATCCACTATCGCATCAGGGCCATTGATTTTGATCAACAGTCCTATGAGGGGCGAAAAACCGTCTACCTTCCCCAATATTACAAGCAAAACAATACACTTATCCAGATGGGCATCAAACACATCACTCCTGAGTCGATGGCCCAATACCAGCGCGAAGAGCGTGCATTGATCGCTTTTAGGCTGAAGACCTCTACCATGGAAATCGAAGATATCCTTTACAGTATGGAAAGGGATATCATTGCGCCCGCCGAAAATGTGGAGAGCTTGAAAGAAGACCTTGCCAAACACTATAAAACCTCTGTTTTTTTGGGCTGTAACAACATGGGTGAAATCCTTCGTCTTAGCTTGAGGCAGGTTCTTCATAAATAGGAAAAGCCTATTGATTTTTGAAATATTGGGGGACTTGAATTCCCTTATGCCCTATGTGAATAGCACAGACATTATTAAGGATAATCCGGGGTAAACTAAAAAGTGGGGAAGAAAGAAGACTGGCAAGTCTATCTGAGGGATTTGGACAGCAACTCATCCAGACAAGTTATTTTTACCAATATCAATTCCAAATTGATATTAAATCAAAACAATACCGCATCCCTGCTGGTTGAATTACGTATAAAATAAGTAATACTTGGCACAGAATATGTTTTAAAATAAGCAGCTAAGACAAGATGAAATCAGAAGGATTTTCACCTGTTTTACATTGCTAGCCATTTTCATTTCGAAACTGGCCAATGACACAAATTTTAGTTTAGTTAATCATTAACGTTTAATTTTAAAACCATCACAACTATGATTACTTCAGAAAAAAGAGTTTTTAAGAAATTAGGTTATAACGCCGAAGAATCGGAAAAAATCGTAAAATCCCTTAATAAATTACTGGCCAATTATCACGTACACTACCAAAAGCTCAGGAACTTCCACTGGAATGTTACCGGAGGGGACTTCTTTGACCTGCACGAGAAATTTGAGGAACTGTACACGGAGTCTTTCGAGAATATCGACTTGATCGCCGAGAGAATCAGGATCTTCGGCATGACGCCACTCAGTTTGATCAAAGACTACTTGGAGCATTCCGATATTACTGAAGTGGGCACAGACTTACCATCTGATGAAATGGTAAAAGAAGTCCTCAAAGACTTCGAAGTATTAGCAGAAAACATGAATGAATGTGCAGAAAGTGTAGCAGAGCTAGGTGATTCCGCTACAGAGGACATGCTGATTGCCATGATCAAGAGCATTGAGCTGCACCACTGGATGCTGACATCATTTCTTAAGTAATTAACAAAACAGCGTAGAATTAACACCATAAAAAAATCCCCGATCTAAACTGATCGGGGATTTTTTTATGTATCGGTCATTGATAAATCTTACGCCGCATTCCTTGCTGCGTTGATAATACCAAACATGGTTCTTAGAACCAGTTTCTGCAAGACCGTATCTTCCTTACCCGTTTCCAGCATTTCTTGAATAGCATACTGTTGGATGGTGATGAGTGGCAATACTATCTTTTCCCGAATCTCTATAGACTGGCTACTTACTGCATTGTCTTCCAGTAACTCATTCATCCCTGAGATCTCCAGTATCTTCTTGAATGACTGCTGATATTCTGAATGCATCAGCTCCCAGAAACCGCCATATTCCTTATCGTCTTTTAGATAAGCCGTGGCTGGATAGTAGGATTTAGCGAGTGACTGCATGGAGTTGCCCATCAGCGAACGGAAGAAAAGGGAATCTTGGTAAAGCTTGGTCACCTGATCCTTTTTGCCTCTTTTTTCCATTTCCGTGATGGCCTTGCCCACTCCGTAAAAACCTGGAATATTTTGCTTCATCTGTGCCCATGATCCTACAAAAGGAATGGCTCTCAGGTCTTCAAACTTCATGGCCTCCCCTTTGCTTCTCTTCAGTGGTCTCGAACCGATATTGGTCTTACCAAAGAACTTGAGCGGGGTTACTTTTTCTAAGTAGGACACAAACTGTGGATGGCTCTTAAACTCCTTATACGCCTGATAACTGATATCGGCCATTTCATCGATCAACGCCCTCTGGTCATCAGTCAGCCTGTTTTCTTCGGTTGGGTACAAGTGATTCTCCAATCCAGCACTGAGCAATTGCTCCAAGTTATAGGTACAAGAAACCGGCTTGCCATAGTTGGCGCTAATGGTTTGTCCCTGAATGGTCACTTGGATTTCTTCATTTTCTACTTGGTCACCCAGCGAAGCGTAGAAGTTGTGCATGTTTCCGCCACCTCTGGCAGGAGGTCCACCCCTACCATCAAAGAACACCACGCTCACTTCATACTTTCTGGAAGCGTTGGTAAGCTCTTCCTTGGCACGCAAAATAGACCAGTTGGCTCGGATATAGCCACCGTCTTTGGTACCATCGGAGAAGCCTAACATAATGCTTTGCTTTTTGCCTCTTGCCTTCAGGTGTGCAGCATATACTTTGTTGGAATAAAGTCGCTCCATGATTTCCGGCGCTGCTGCCAAGTCATCGATGGTTTCAAAAAGCGGTACGATATCCAACTTCAGGTCTCCCTTCGGAGCCAGTGTAAGCTTATTCAACTGGTACACTTGAAGTATGTGTAGCTCTGATTGGCAATTGGAAATAATATATCGATGTAGCCCTTCGCTACCATTATTATCCTGCACATAGCTGATAGAGGCTATACTTTCGAGCATTTCCTGATGAAACTCATCCTTCAGTGACTTCGGATTTGGCAATTCCTTGAAAGAAAGAATCGTATTGATCTGCTCCTCCTCATTACCTTCCTGGTATTTTTTCAACGCATCTTTTCCTTGGGTCACTTCGATGATTTCTTCCCATAGCGCTGCGTGTTTTCTACTGTCTTGGCGCATGTCCATGGATGCAAAATAAAATCCAAACACATTCACCTTCAGGATAAACTCATCCAGAATATCCAAGAACAGTCCATCATGCGATTCGATAATGATCTCTCTGGCTTTCAAAAGAATCTTCAACAAGTCCTCTTTTGACTTCAATACTTTTTCTCCTCCATAAAGGGTTTTGTAAATACCGTTTTCGGCCTCCAGCATCAGGGACTCTACCCCTTTGAAGGTCATTCTCCTTCTCACCTTCCTGACATCCCGGTACAGACACCTAAGAATAGTTTCCTGCAACTTATCAGCCACATCCATGGTGATTTGATGTGTCACGAACGGGTTACCGTCACGGTCGCCACCTGGCCAAAAGCCGACCTTGAGCAGGTCAGGGTTATCCCATTCATGAAGAGGGATGTCAAGCCTTCTAAGCACCCTGGCCATGATATCCGGGATACTCTTGTAGAATACATGCTCTAAAAACCAGCACAAGCTGACTGCTTCCTCATAAGGAGACGGTTTTTCTTTATTGATAAAGGCCGTCTTGCCCAACTGCCTCAGCAAAGCATCGATGCTGCCCAAATCATCCTTACGGATAGCCGATTCCAGATCAGTAATGATGGCCAATACATTGCCAGGATAAAACTGCGTAGGGTGGGCCGTCAGGGTAAGACGAATGGAGAAAGTCCTTAACTTCTCGATCAGCTCTGCCTTCTTCTTATCTGTTTCCACCCTGGAAATCAACGCGTTCATGGTACCTTTACCTTTCACATCGTTGATTTTTTCAAATGCAGCATCTTCAATAGAGTCAAAAAGAACAACCTGTCTTTCTACATATTGAACCAGCTGAAACAGTAAATTGTGTTTTTCCTTGGATGAATCAGAGGCCAACATGCCTTCAAAAAATGAATTGATAATCTCTTTTGGGGTTTTCCCCTCAGTGAAGCCTTTCTTGCATTCAGAAGACAAGATCGGGAGCAAAGTCCCTGTCCTATAAATGTCATCAAATGGCAGGTCTAGAAATAAACTGTTGTAAATGGTAAACCGTTTGGCTACTTCAGTCTGGTAGGTATTTGACATGGTCTAAGGTTACTTTTTTTGAAAATTTTAATTTAATCAAAATATCTGTAAATAAAAACATTTTAATCAAAAACATCCCTAATTTACAATGAATAATTCACAAAAACACGATCTTTATTGATTATTTTATAAAAAAAAGCAGGTTTTACCGATGAATCAACAAAACATTGCTTGTTTTATTTTATTATTCAAATCAGCCTAGAAATTCCTTCCTTGCATGCCGAGCCACCAACACACAGATTATCAATCCTATGCAAATTAGCATAAAAACCTATGGAATCATTAATAAATAATATTTACCTTCATCAAACAAAAAACACTTTACAAATCGTGAAATCACCCTCCTATATCTTGCTTTTGTGTATTATGGTCACACTCTATTCATGTGGGTCCACCACCCATGAAAACGCCAAGCAATCAGCTACGGAAACTCAGCCCACTCCTATCTCCTTCTGGCTGGGCACTTACACTTCAAAACCGGATGAAGGCTTTCATCTGATCAATTTTTATCCTGAAAGCCACACTTTTGATTCTGTGCTGATACAAAGCGACATTAACAACCCTTCCTTTGTGATCTCCAATCAAAAAAGGGATTTGGTTTTTGCCGTGCAGGAAGAAGGAGGGGAAAAAGGAGGCAGTGTATCTTCTTTCAGGTTTGACCAAGCAGCCAATACCCTCAAAAAACTCAGCACCAGCTCCACTAAAGGAAGTGGCCCCTGCTATATAACCTTGTCCCCAGATGAAAAATACATTTTCGCTGGCAACTACGGGAGTGGCGACTTGGCTGTCTTACCCATCCAAGATGATGGGATGCTGGGCGAAGCTATTCAAACCATTAGTCATTCAGGATCCAGTATCAATCAAGACCGACAAACTTCCCCGCATGTGCACAGCCTCGTTTTTCACCCTAATGGAAAACAGCTCTTTGTGTCAGACCTAGGAACGGACAAGGTCTATGTCTATGATTTTGACCCTAGCAGGGAGCAGCCATTGTCTACTTCTGACCCAAGGCACTTCAGTGTAAAGGCAGGATCAGGCCCTCGTCATTTGATCTTTAATCATACAGGTGACAAAATCTACCTCATCCACGAAATGACGTCAGAAGTAGGCCTGTATGATTATAACTTGGATGAAAAAAAGGTCACTTTCTTGGACAGTTATGCGCTTACACCTCAAGGCTTTAATGGTGAGAAAGGCGCCGCTGAGATAAGGATTTCCAAGGACGGCCAATACCTATACGCCTCTAACCGTGGCGACTCCAATGAGATCATTGTTTTTAGAATCAACGAACAAACCGGAACACTTGAAAAAATTCAAGCCATCACTTCTGGTGGACTGACCCCTAGGAATTTTGCACTTTCACCGGATGAAAATTTTGTTTTTGTGGGCAATCAAAACTCAGATGTCATCTTGGCTTATGAAAGAAACCCTCAATCTGGCATTATCAAAAAAACCAATGCTGAACTAGCCATTCATCGACCTGTCTATTTCTTTATGTTGGGCAAATAACTGCCGATTCTGTAAAAGAAAAAATTTATTTCCCATTGATCAACAAATATTTATTACCTAAAACGGACCATAATAAACTTATTTCAGGATTGTTAAAAAATCCGCCAGACCAACTATAACAAAAACAACACCATGCGTATTCAAATATATTAGAAAAAAAATTACGTATTTAAATAAAAAACATCAATAAAATATTGATCAATAATCTCCATCTGACATGAATTAAACATTAACTGCAATTTAACTTTCAAAAAAATATTTTATTCAAATAGTGCAAATGTAAAAACAATCACTACCTTTGATTTATTAATTAAAACATCATTTATTATCATTATTATGAACACAGGAAGAGTTAAATTTTTTAACGAGTCTAAAGGATTCGGATTTATTATTGACGATGAGTCATCAAAAGAGTATTTCGTACACATCACCGGTTTGGTAGATGAAGTTAAAGAAGATGACGAAGTGACTTTCGACCTTAAAGAAGGAAGAAAGGGTCTTAATGCCGTGAATGTAAAATTATCATAAGATATAGCATTTAGTGTCATTATTATGAAAGCTATCAGCTCCGGCTGATAGCTTTTTGTTTTTTGGGTCCTATTGGTAGCGCTTTAACGGATCAAGCGGAAAAGCTGAGGGGCTGATGGGACGCTGATGGTGCAGATGATTATGATTTGCGCTGATTTTGTGCTTAAATTGGAAAAGACAAGTAGCATAAAAAAGCCCTGAAAGGGCGTCTCATCCTTAGCCATGGGCAACACCCATGGTAAACATCAAAAGGTGGTACTGAGCTAAAAGCTCAAATTACGTGGCTCCGCAGCACAGCTGTGGGAACAACTAGTAACCGTTATTGTGTCTTAGTGACCTACTTTTTTTTGCCACAAAGTCTCGAAGGCAGCAAGACAGGCTACCCCTTACCTGCTGCTAAATATCTCCCCAGCCCATTTCGGGATGATAGGAAAGACTACCGTTCCCAATGGTCAATGGAGAAGGAACATTATTACGGTACAATTGCCCCGTTCCCAAGCCTTGTGGCAAGGTCACTTGAAAAGCAGACGTAAGCTGGGCAATAGCATTAAGCCCGATATTACTCTCTAAGGCAGAGGTCATCCACCAACCAATATTACGCTCTTCGGCTAGAGCAATCCATTCCCGTGTAGAACGAATCCCCCCTACCAAGGTGGGTTTCAAAATGATAAATGGCGGCCGAACAGTGTCCAACAAGGCAGCCTTATCACTTACCTCCTCGATCCCTATCAAATCCTCATCCAGCGCAATGTCCAATGGACTTGAGGCACATAACTGCCGCATTTCCTCATACTGCCCCGCCTTGATTGGCTGCTCGATGCTGTGCAGGTCAAATGCGGCCAATCGGCGGAGTTTATCCATCGCCTCACTCGGCAAAAAAGCCCCATTGGCATCTACTCGCAAGGTGATGTTATCTTTGGAAAACCGACTACGGATATAACCGAGCACCCGGCATTCCTCTTCAAAATTGATCGCACCTATTTTCATTTTGATGCAAGAAAAACCCTGATCCAGTTTGTCCTCTATTTGCTTTAACATAAAGTCCGTGTCGCCCATCCAGATCAATCCATTGATCGAAATCTGTTCTTGGCCATCATAGAACGCATTGTCCAACAACTTTCTCTTACCTCCATGGTACAAGTCCAGCAATGCTGTTTCAAAGGCAAAGCGCAGACTGGGAAAGCCCTTACCAATCATGGTGCTACAAAAATCCAGTATTCCTTCCTCTGACCAAGGGATGGTGCTCTTACGAAGTTGGTACACATAGCTGTCCATCACGGCCGCAAGGTTTTCACCGTCTTCGGGGCTCAGCTTTGGCAAGGGACCGGCTTCTCCCCAGCCCACGACTCCCGTTTCGCTTGGTCTCCATATTTTCAAAAAATACGAATCCTTGGTCTTCAGCACTCCCCGGGAAGTGCCCGCATCAAACTTAAAATCCAACGTGTACTTTTGCCACTCAGCGTCTACTTTGACCGGATTTTCCTCCATATTGTTTATCTCTGATAGTAATACCGTATATTTGTCATCCTAAAAACAAAGCTAAGGGAATCACTTGTAAATACCCTTTCCCAGACACTTAAATACAACATCAAAGACATCCAAAGATGGGCATCACTCCTGACATCAAGCTCTCCGACTATCATTACCACCTACCGGAAGACCGCATCGCGAAGTTTCCCCTAGAAAAAAGAGATCGATCAAAATTACTTCATTTTGAAGACGGAAAAATAGGCCATCACCACTTTTATGATTTACCAGAACTATTGCCTTCCGACACATTGATGGTGTTCAATAATACAAAAGTAATTCCGGCAAGGCTTATTTTTCAACGGGAATCGGGCGCAAGGATAGAGATATTTCTCCTACAGCCAATAGCACCATCCACCGTCATCAATCAAATCATGCAGCACACTGGCTCAGTCACTTGGCAGGCCATGATCGGCAACTCAAAAAAGTGGAAAGACGGTGAAATACTCACAGGAAAAGTCTTGATAAACGATAGGCCACTCACCATTACCGCTTCCCTAGCCAACCGTACAGATCGTCAAGTAACGATCAATTGGGAAGATGAGCAGCTGCCCTTTGCCGCTGTGGTGGAAGCAGCTGGCGAAGTGCCCCTCCCGCCATACCTCAACAGGAAAGCCACCAGTGAAGATAAACCCCGCTACCAAACCGTCTATTCTAAAAAGGAAGGCGCTGTGGCAGCCCCCACTGCCGGTCTACACTTCACCGATGAAATCCTCAAAACCCTTTCTGATCAAGGGATAAAAACGGACTACCTGACCCTCCATGTCGGAGCGGGCACATTTCAGCCTATTAAAGATGAAATCGTCACACACCACCCCATGCACAGCGAACAGGTGGTCGTCTCCAAAGAAAATATCCAGTACTTATTAGGACACAAAGGTAATATAGTCGCCGTGGGCACGACCAGTATGCGTTCCTTGGAGAGTATTTACTGGTATGGTGTAAAACTACTTAATGGAGACGGAAAAGACTTCCTCATCCCAAAGCTATACCCCTATCAGCAGCGACTGAAAAAGGCTTCTTTTGAAGAGAGTTTTCGGGCAATTATGGATCACATGACGGAAGAAAATCTCAATGAAATCACTGGAAGCACTGAAATTTTCATCATGCCAGGCTATCGATTCAAGGTGTGTAACGGCCTTCTTACCAACTTTCACCAACCAGCATCAACACTCATCCTACTCGTGGCCGCTTTTACAAAAGGCCACTGGCAAAAGATTTATAGCGAAGCCCTGTCACATGATTATAGGTTCCTAAGCTATGGAGATAGTAGTCTACTCTGGCACCATAAAAAAGCCTAAGCTCCAGCGCCCAACTTATTGATTCCGTGAATAAGCTTCTGATAATACGTTCTTCCAACAGGAACACGCTCTTGCTCGATCGTCACTTCTTTAGGTGATATCGTAGTGATTCTGTCCAGTCTTACCAAGTAGGATTTGTGTATTCTTACAAATTCTTCCTCTGGCAAAATGGCTTCAAACTCCTTAAGGATATTGCGCAGTGAATAAACCTTGTCTTTCGTGACCAAGGTAGTGTAGTTCCCATCACCTTTTAGCCAAAGTACGTTTTTAAACTTTACACGCCGAAGGCAGCCTTTATCCCGGACAAAGAGCGCGTCTTTGATCAAAAGGTCTTCGTGTTCAGAGTGGTGGTTCTCTAGGTTTGAATTTTTTTTACTCATTGCAGTCCCGTGATGATAGATTACTTCTCCCATATTTTTTTTTTCTTTTTTGGAGAGTTACAACATAAAAACTTAATCAATTAACAATTTTTGTCATATCGACTTTTACATGCATTGTAAGCATCGAGTAGCTACTAACCACTGGTTTCGATGACTTAAAATTTCTGTAGAAATCAGTATCAAAAGTGAAATGACCAATGGATTCTGAAGGCTCTCCTGTTACTTACCTGCATAAATATAAACACAATATACATATTTATGTATTTAAAAGTCATTTTTTTTAATAATAATTAAAAAATAATAGCCTGACATCGCGAGTTTTGCTCGCATGCCAGGCTATTTTAACCTATTATTCTACCTGATTATCAGGCCTCAGGCCTATAATTGCTTTCTAGTTCTTTCAATTGTTTCTTACCATAGGCAATTTTAGTAATCACCACATAAAGTACGGGAACGACAAAAATGGCCAAGAATGTCGCTGCCAACATCCCTCCAATCACCGTCCACCCAATAGTCTGTCTGGCGATCGCCCCGGCGCCATTTGAAAGCGCCAAAGGAACTACCCCAAGGATAAAGGCAAGTGAAGTCATCACAATAGGTCTCAACCTCAGTTTGACGGCTTCGATAGTGGCCGCCAGCAATGGCATACCTGCATCCACCCGCTCCTTGGCAAATTCCACGATAAGGATGGCGTTCTTGGCAGCCAGACCAATCAATGTCACTAAACCGATCTGCGCATAAACGTTATTGTCCAGTTTTGGCAAAAACGTCAAGGCCAAAATCGCTCCAAATGCCCCCAATGGCAAGGCAAGCAATACCGAAAATGGCACAGACCAACTTTCATACAACGCAGCCAATAACAGGGACACCAAAACAATCGCCAAGGCGAAGATCAGGATGGTCGTATTGCCGGAAGCAAGTTCTTCCCTACTCAGTCCTGAGAAATCGTATCCATATCCCGCAGGCAATACTTCATCAGCCACTTCCTCGAGAGCAGCCAGGGCCTGACCACTACTGTACCCTTCTGCGGCGTTACCGTTGATTTCCGTGGATCGGAAGAGGTTATAATGGTTGATAACAGGAGCATTTTCGACCACCTCGTAGTCCACCACGGCGCCCAATGGAACCGACTCCCCTTTTTGGTTCATCACATAATATTGATCCAGGTCTTTGATATCCATCCGGTATGCAGTGTCTGCCTGGGCCACTACACGGAAATTACGCCCGTACCTGGTAAAGTCATTCACATAGGAACTACCCATATAAGTGGACATGGTAGAAAAGACATCTGATATGGCCACACCTAACTTCTTGGCTTTCTCCCGGTCCACTGTCACATGGTAGCCTGGAGTCTTAGCTGTAAAGAAACTGTAGGCCATAGCGATTTCCGGTCGCTGGTTAGCGGCTCCCAAAAACTGCCCAACCACCTGCTCAAATTCCTTGATGTCACCACCAGAACGTTGCTCAAGCATAAAACTAAATCCGCCTGTCTGTCCAAGTCCGGGAATGGCCGGCGGTGGCACCACAATAATATTGGCCTCCTTGATCGCTGCAAACTTCTGGTTAAGCTGACCGATCAATCCATAGAGTTGTTTTGAAACATCCTGACGCTCCTCCCAAGGATCCATCTGGATAAAGAAGGTACCACTGTTGGATTTAAAGGAGAAATTGATCGCATTTAGTCCACCGATTCCCGTGACATTTCGAATACCGTCTGTACTGGTAATCATCTCCACCATCTCGTCCATAATGGCCCTTGTTCTCCCAGTAGAAGAACTTTCGGGCAGCTCCAAAGAAACGAACAGTCTACCTTCATCCTCCGTAGGCAAAAACCCTGTCGGCTTAGCCTGGAACAATCCAATAGTACCCACATAAATACAAACCAGTATGATCAGTACCAACGGGCTGGCCTTGATACTTTTCTTCACTCCATTTCCATAGGAACTGGTGATATTTTCAAACCAATTATTGAATTTATAAAAGAGCTTATTGAGTCCCTTGGAATCCTTATTCACCTCCATAGGCTTCAGCAACAAGCTACACAGGGCCGGTGTCAACGTCAAGGCCACAAAGGCGGAAATCAATACGGAAATCGCAATAGTTATCGCAAACTGCTGATACATCCTCCCTACAATACCCGGAATAAACCCAACCGGGATAAATACCGCAGCCAAGATCAAGGCAATGGCAATTACCGGGGCAGTAATGTCCTTCATTGCCAGCAATGTGGCTTCTTTGGCTGAAATCCGCTTCGAATCGATATAATGTTGGGCAGCTTCCACCACCACAATGGCATCATCCACCACGATACCGATCGCCAAGACAAACCCAAACATCGTCAGGGTATTGATGGTAAACCCAAGTGGTATAAAGAAAATAAACGTACCCACTATGGAAACTGGAATGGCCAAAATAGGAATCAATGTAGCTCTCCAGCTTTGCAGGAAAAGGAACACCACCACAATCACCAAGATGAGGGCCTCCACCAACGTATGCAGCACCTCGTCAATAGACACCTGTACCACAGACACCGACTCAAATGGAACCACATAATCCATATCTGCGGGGAAAGTGGCCTTCATTTCATCAAGAGCATTATAAATACCTTCGGCTGTATCAAGGGCATTACTGCCCGGTGCCTGATACACCAACAAGATCGCTGCCGGCTCACCGTTTACCGTAGAAAACCTCCCATAATCAAATTCTCCAAACTCTATTCTGGCGACATCTTCCAAGTAGACCAAGCTACCCGTAGTCGGATCTGTACGAACGATTATATCCTCAAACTCGCCCTTTCTCTCCAACTTCCCGTTTACGGTAATGGGATATTCGAATGTCTGCGAGTCAAATTGCGGCATTCCTCCCACCGTACCGGCAGCCACCTGAAGGTTTTGCTCTTGGATGGCTGCTGTGACTTCTTTCGTAGAAATATTATACTGGGCAAGTTTATCGGGCTTTAACCAAACCCGCATACTAAAATCCTGACCAATCGCATTGATATCACCAACACCCGGTACCCTCAAAAGGGCATCCTTCACAAAAATGTTAGTGTAATTTGAAAGGAATTTGGTGTCGTGGGTACCCTTAGGTGAATACAAACTGATCACCATCATGATACTTGGATTCCTTTTACGTACCGTCACCCCAAGCCGTTTTACTGCTTCAGGGAGGCGTGGCTCAGCGATACTGACACGGTTTTGTACATCCAGTGTAGCTATGTCTATGTCCGTCCCCACGTCAAAGGTCACGTTCATATTCATCTGCCCCGTACTGGTATTGGTACTGCTGATATAAGCCATTCCTGGCGTACCGTTCACTTGTGTCTCGATCGGCGTCGCTACTGTCTGCTCCACGGTTTGGGCATCGGCACCGGTATAATTAGCCGCCACGGACACCACCGGTGGTGTAATATCTGGATACTGCGTCACCGGCAAGTTGACAATAGAGATGGCCCCTACCAATAAAATGACTATGGAGATCACCATCGCCGTCACCGGGCGTTTAATAAAAACTTCGGATATCATAAAATTATCTTACTTTGGCGTTTTAAAAGGATTGGTTTTGCTCAGGCATCTATCTGTACCTTGGCGCCTTCTCGTAGTTTCTGGATTCCTTCCACTACTATTTGTTGACCGGACTTAAGCCCTTCTCTGACCACGATATCTCCTCCTACTTTGGTACCTAGCTGGACATTTTGCTGATGCACCGTGCTATCCTCTCCGATCACATAGACAAAATACTCCCCCATTTGTTCGGTTACGGCTTTGTACGGTATCGCGATTTGGTTACCAATGTCCTGATTTAGCACCCTTAGATTTAGGGTCATTCCGGGAATCAGGTCACGATCTGGATTCGGAAATTGCACACGCATATTGATGGTTCCTGACTGCCTGCCTACAGCACGGTCAATGGTCGTTAGTATTCCGTGGTGACCATAGACGTCATTTTTACCAAACTGTATGGTAAACGTCGAATCAGAAAGATGTTCATTCTTCATCATTTTACTGAATCTCCTTACATCTCTCTCATTGACCACAAAATCCACCATTACAGGATCGTTGGACGAAAGGGTATTGAGAAGGCTCTGTCCAGCAGATACTTGGGCACCTAATCTTACTTGTGATATCCCCACAGTCCCATCAAAAGGCGCCTTGATCACAGAGTAATTATAATCGGTCAAGGTACTTCTCACCTGCGCTTCGGCAGAGGCTACTTGGGATTCAGCTGTCAATATATCTGCTCTCGCATAATCCAATTGCTGCTTGGCTATGGCCTCCTGCTTATCCAAAGATTCATACCTGGCAAGGTCTTTTTTTACTCTTTCCAGATTGGCCTTGGCGCTTTTTAAAGTAGCCTGAGCTTGTTCGTAAGCAGCTTGGTATTTACTTCTATCGATCTCGTAGAGCTTTTGTCCTTTGACCACTTCTTGGCCATCTTCTACAAAAATCTCATTGATATAACCACTCACCTGTGGTCTTACCTCAATTTCATTAAGCGGCACCACCGTACCTGGGTATACATCCAGCCCAGTAACGTGCCTGCTCGTCACTTTAGTGGCACGCACAGAAACAGCCTGCGAACCACCGCCAGCTTGCGTGTTAGCTTCGGAACCACAAGAACTCACCACTCCTGAAATTCCCGCAACGAAAATTATCCACAAAAACTTTTTCATTTCCCGATTGATTATTTACTGTTTAGTTGATTTCTATATTTCCCAATGCCCTGTCCAGGTCGATCTTGCTGGACATTAAACTGTACATGGCATTAAAATGACTCAATTGAGCTGTTCTCAATTCCGTTTCTGCAACGATCAGGTCGACATAGGCTTTGATGCCTTCATCATATTGCAGTTTGATGATATTGTACACTTCCTCGGCAAGCTCCATGTTTTCTTTGATCGTCCTCCATTCATAAAGATCACTCTTATAATTGGCCATTGCAGTTTTGTACTCTGTATTGATCTGCTTCTCCAAATTCTGCTTTTCCACCACCACTTTTTCTTGCTGCAATTCTGCGATCTTAATATCCTGATGCCTTTTACCACCTTGGAAAATCGGCAGGGAAAGGGTAAGTCCTAGTCCAGAGGTCGGATAGCTCCTGTCATATAGCTGGGAAAAGGAGTTATTAAAGTACAGCCAGTTATAATTATAATTTGCGGTAAGGGTAGGCAGGTAGGACCACTTTTGATACCCTGTGTTCAGCTGGGCCAAACTCTCCTCCGTTTGGATCTGTTGAAACTCAATCCTGTTTTCAGGCAACATGATCTGTGTGGTATCTGCAAAGACCTTTTGCTCCATCGCCTCATAATTGTAATCAAGAGAAAGCTGCGCATCTATCGGATAGCCCATTAGTTGCTTGAGATAGGCCAGTTTGGCATCTACGCTTTCGTCTGCTCTCCGTTTGTTGCTTCGGGTGTTCGAAAGCGTAATGGCCGCCCTTTGGTAATCTGTCTTATCCACCAAGCCTGATTCATACCGACTCTTGGCATCATTATACTGTTTCTCCAGACGTAGCAGGTTCTCATCGATGATCTTTAACTGCTCATAGGTCAATAGGATATCATAAAATGCCTTGCTCACATCCACCACTGTAGCTATCTCCACATTGGTTTTATTCTGCTCCCATTGCCTCTTGACATACTTGGATGTCCGGCCGGCAAATATCTGGTCCCTATTGATCAGGTTTTGGTCCACTTGCAGTGAAACAGTCGAATTGTAATTTTGGCCAAAAGTAATCAGCTGGTCCCCGATAATTTGCTGTTGTAATTTGATGTTTTTTGTTCCTGAAGCAGATGCAGACACCTGCGGATACCAACCAGAAAGACTGGACTTGATTTCCCTATCACCAATCTCCTCATCCAGCAGTGCCTGCTGTAGCGCAGGCCCATTGTCCAGCGCAAACTGGATGCACTGATCCAATGTCAACGTCAATTGCCCCTGGTTCCCTATCACCTCCTGTCCATAAAGGACGCCAGGCAAAAACAAGTACCCCGCTATCAGCCACAAGAGTACACGATTTCTCATTTTCATAAAATTATTGATTGAAAACACTTAATTAAATACCTATTTAATATTGAATTATTTTTTCTTTATCGTTGATAGAAAATACTTGCCTATTCACCCCAAATTATTCACTAGGAATCACAATAACCTGTCCCGACGCATATTGGTAAGGGGCGAAAGTGCTGGAAAACTGAAGCTCAGCACTATGAAGGCTGTGCCTTAATACCATCCCAAACGATCTCAGCAATCTCCCCGAGATTGATATCGTCTTTGTTTATTTTTTTATTATGATGAATCTCCACCTTTACCGAGCTTACGATACTACCATGAACCATGATAGAAAGAATCTCCGGCCTAGCTCCTGTCCTGAGCTCCCCACTTTTTATCCCACTTTCAAAAAACCTCCGCATCCATACAAACCATGGATTGTCTTTCACTTGCATACCCTCTGTAAAATAGGGAGAGCTGTAAAACTGTTCTAAAAACCGCTGAAAAGACGTCTCTGTGATATAAAAGCGCTTCATCGTATGCCAAAACCGCATAAACCTGGATTTAAAATCAAGTTCTACATCGTCTTCCGCTTCAGCTACTTTTACGAGTCGTCCCACCACATAATGGTAAAGCTCCATGATCAAGTCATCCTTGTTCTCAAAATGATGATAAATGGTCCCAGCCGCTACACTGGATTTTTTGGCCACCATACTCATCGGACAACCGTGAAATCCATGATCCTTTATCAACTCCAGCGTAGCCTCCAGTATTTTCTCTTTCTTTGTCATTACTGCTTCCCAATAAACCGAATGAACATTCAATCGAATTTAATGAAGTTTAGTTCCAGACTGAACTGTTTTTTTTGTTTTTTTGATTTTGCGCTCACCACACTGCCTCGCCTCTCACACAACACCTTTAGTCAATTCATTGATTACGAACATCTTAATAGGTTCACAAAAATTCAGGACCTTCTTCTTATCCTCACTCATTAACCATCATAGATCGGCCAAAGTTCTCTGATTTTAAACAAATGTTTGAATTGGTGATGATCGGTTAAAATCATTTTTAAAAAAAACTATTTGCCATACATTCGGAATGGATACTGTTCGGTTAATCATAAAAAGAAAAAATATCGCTTGGATTCCCTTGCCTCACTTAACACTTCACAAGACTTGGATGGGGACAAATAAAATGGAAAGGCATTCGCCAAACATAAACACTATCCACCAAAGAAATTAGCCCCGCTCGTCCCCACTAACCCACTATCATTATATCTGGAGCAAAGGCATCTCGCTCCCAAACCATCTCCCCTTATCCTTAGCAGCAGGCCTGTTATTTATCCCTGAAAAAAGCGACCAGTTCATCCAGGTTCTTAACGATTTGGTCAAGTGAGACTCCCCAAGGATCCATTATCGAATCCAGTGTCCGCTGGACCCACACTACTTTGAGCCCAATATTCTTGGCACCTATTACATCAAACGAATTCCCCGAAATAAACCAAGTAAACCGGTGCCCTGTATGGTTTGACCTCAAGAAACTTTCGTATACTGCTGGGTCAGGTTTAAATGTCCGAGAGCCTTCCACACTGTAGATACTCATAAAACAATCCTCCAACTCCGCATGCCTCAACAACTCCTTTACTTCATCCAAAGGACCATTGGTAAAAGCAAATAGCTTAAATCCCATTTCCTTTAATCTCTCCAGTGCCACTTTAGCTTCGGGATAAGCTGGCAACCGTTTACTAAAATCAAACAATGCAAGTTTTCCTTCTTCTGGGATCTCTACCTTATGACGAAGACAAGCATAGTCCAAAGCCTGTCGTGTACAGAGCGAAAAATCCACATCATCTTCCATCATTCTTCTTCGAAAAGCATATTCCCGTTGTTTATACTTCCACGTTTCAAAAAATGATGCTGCCTCCCCTCCTACATAAGATGCTAAAGGCTCCAACACACTGGAAGCATCCACCAAGGTACCATGGACATCAAAAGCTAAGGAGATTTTCATAACTATTTTGGATTAAAAAGATTGTAGCCCCTATACCTTAAAGATACTTCTTATTTATTGGAAAAGACAAGTAGCATATAAAAAGTGCTAAAAGGGCCTAACACCCATAGCCATGGGCAGCGCCCATGGTAAACTCTAAAAAAATCAATCAAGAGTAATCATTCCTGATTCAAAATTAGTGTAATCAATGCATTTGATCATTTTTATCAGGGTATCAGCAAACTCTTGTTTGCAGATAGAAACTCCAAATGAAAACGTGTCATGTTCAATTGGATAAATTCTTCTTTCATCAAATAGACGGGACAAATCAGTTTTACACTTTGCCCTCACTAGTAAATGATCCACATCAAGTGGACTATTCACTACAGACAAAAATCCGTTTGTAGAAGTTATTAGCATATATAACTTAGTTTTAGTAAATATTTAATTAATTATAGAATATTTAGCTAATTTTTAATTTTAATCACAAATACTTGAAAAACAAGTATTTGACCAACGAACAGCAAATCAGTTAATAAAAAACAGGAAAATTTCAATTTTTTTGAAATATCTCCCTACTTCTTTAGAAAGTCAGCCATTTGGATAAAAGTAACTAGAGATTTCTAAAAATGCAATGAAAATCACCTACATAATATACTTTTTACCAATAACTTAACAATTGATAAAAACAACTCAAAAGACCTATAATAAATTTTACCAAATAAAAAATACCCTAAATAGGGTATTTTGACCATTAATTTTATGTTGTTCAAATACATTTTTTACAAATGCTATTCCCCCTACTTACTAAAAATAATTTTATTTATTAAACTAAACTTCATACCACTTGCAATTTCAGCTCTCACTACGATTCCTAACACATAATCCGGGTTAAACTGGAAAAGACAAGTAGCCTAAAAAAAGCCCTGAAGGGGCGTAACATCCTTAGCCATGGGCAACGCCCATGGTAAACATCAAAAATAACCTTATTGTTTTAGCAGCAAATAGCATCCTAGCGCTTATAAATTCACGCTAAAACCCAATTCAAACAAACAGCGCTTTATTCCAATAATAAGTAGACAAAAGCAATTATAATTAAGTGTGTAGGCAATTATTCCTCCAAAAAAATGACTTGACCCGTCTAAAATCCAATTCTGCTAGTCCGATAACCTCTATCATGGGTCAGTAAAAGGAAAAAGGTCCAGAAAAAATCCCTGAACCTTTTTTTTTCACCAAGTTTGACATATAAAAAAATCAACGAAAAGAACTTTTAAGTGCTCTTAATATTTTTAAAATGGTCTTATCCTTTATCTTTTTCTCCAAATAACCCCGATCCACATGGTCCACTTTGACCACACCGGTCAGTAAAGACCACAACTTATCATCTTCCAATTCCTGACAGACATTTACTGTCCTCTCGATCAACTCCTTTTGCACCACATCCTGCCTAAACGCATCCGTGTCTTTTAGGATCTCCCTTAGCTCTAGGGCCATCTCATAAAAGTCATAATAAAAATAGGCTGCCTCTGGTGTAAGCTCATTACCAATAATGCTCTCTACCCGGCTAAACTCCTTTTCCATTATTGGAATGTAATTCAACACATCTTTGGTCTTTTCAAATAATCCGGCTTTTATTCCCGAAACAGTACTTGAAACGCCACTATTCAGCTCCATATTCATGTCTTACCATTGTGAAATGAAACATACTAAACAATCCAAATCGTAAGGGAGACAAACGACTTTTTCCTTCATCCCTATTGATGACACTAAGATGAATATAAAATTTTAAACAAACAAGAAATAGTCATTTTTTATATAAAAAAATGCTTTTTGTATAAACTTTTAAATCTTTCACATTAATTCTTGACTTAATACAAACTTTAAATCTACCCTACTTCCAGTAGTCAATTTAAAAAGAAGCATGCCACAAAACCCCATAAAAAACCACTTGGTGGCTTAGAGACTTTGTGGCCAAAAGAAACAGCCCATCCTGTTGTTCCGACAGCTGTACTGCTGAACCACTAGATCTTAGTATATTGGAAATTATATCGTAAAAAACTGTAAAATAAACCTATGAACTATCAACCTGCACCAAACCGCTATGAGAAAATGACTTATCGTCGATGCGGAAAAAGTGGTCTAAAGCTTCCTGCCCTTTCACTGGGCCTTTGGCATAATTTCGGTCATGTGGATGTGCTTGAAAATTCAAGAAAATTATTGCAACTCGCTTTTGATGCCGGAATCACCCATTTTGACTTGGCCAATAATTACGGTCCTCCTCCAGGATCTGCCGAAGAGAACTTTGGAAAAATCCTTAAAAGTGACTTCCAAGGGTATCGTGACCAAATGGTCATTTCTACCAAAGCAGGTTATTATATGTGGGAAGGCCCCTACGGAGAATGGGGATCAAAAAAGTACTTGGTGTCCAGTCTTGATCAGAGCTTACAGCGAATGGGACTGGACTACGTGGATATTTTTTACCACCACCGACCTGACCCCGACACTCCACTCGAAGAAACCATGGCCGCTCTGGACCTGATCGTCCGCCAAGGTAAGGCACTCTATGTCGGCATCTCCAATTATCAAGCTGAAGACGCTGCCAAAGCTATCAGTATCTTAAGGGACCTAGGAACTCCATGCCTCATCCACCAACCTAAATACTCGATGTTTGAAAGATGGGTAGAAGGCGGACTGCTGGATGTGCTCGGCAACGAAGGCGTGGGCTGTATCCCCTTTTCTCCCCTTGCCCAAGGCTTGCTTACCAACAAGTACCTCCATGGTATTCCGGAAGAATCCAGGGCTGCCAAATCCCACGGATTCCTCCAAAAATCTGCGATCACAGAAGAAACACTGTCCAAGATCAAACAGCTCAACGAGCTCGCCAAATCGCGTGGGCAAAGCCTCGCACAAATGGCCCTCTCTTGGCTGCTCAAAGATGACCGCATCACCTCTGTCCTGATAGGGGTAAGCAAAACTTCCCAACTGGAGGACTCCCTAAAATGCCTCGATAACCTCTCCTTCGCTAACGAGGAACTCACCAAAATCGAGGAGATTTTAAAATAATGCCCTGGGGCAATTAACCTCAGTTCGATTATAAAACCGTCACTGCGAGGCTTAGGGGGAGATTTAAGGGGTGGAAGCCGTGGCAGCTCGCCGCGGCGAGTTGCCACACCCTTTTCCAACCCACATCCTCCTAAAAAGGGTTCGCAATGACGCTTTTAATGCTAAAAATAAATCGAGCTCAGGTTATTAACACGCCATTTATGGCTGCTCCATAGCCACTACGGCACCCAACAAATAGGCCATGGGAGCATTCCAATTGATGGTGATTTCATTGCTGGCATAGCTGCAAAGGTGATCTACATAAGATTCATCAAAAACAGTAGAAGGATAATCACAACCGTCCTGCTGCCCCGGGTTGGGACCTCCTACCAACAGCCCAGGAACGGGCTCCTTGACATCATCCGCCTCTGAAATCCTGTGATGGGGATACATGGGCGACTTGGCGCCAAAACCAGTAACAAAGCAATATCCCGTAGCATTTCTGCCTAATAGATAGTCTAAATTGGCCATGGCCGCTTCCAAATAAGCGGGATCCTTATCAAAGAAATACAACTGGATAAGTGCTATGCCTTGATTGGCGGCCACTGCATTACTTCCCCACACAAAATCCTTTGGATCCTTGCCCATCACTGACTGAAAGGAAGTGGTGTTCATTTGGTCTAGCCAATCCTCTCCGGTTGCTTTCAAGGTAGACCTTAAGGACGCTATCAACGGTTGGAGTGTTTCGAGTTCATCAGCCTTCCTCAACAGTGAATAATACCCCAGCCAAGCCACATTGCTCCAGCTCGGTACAGAGAAACTTGGAACGGCATCGACAGGGATTTTTTCCAAATAAGCTGCGTCACTGGTGTTGAGGTAAAGCTCACAGGCAGCCCAGATCCATTCGTCCTGCAAGTTTCCATCGCCATAGGCCCCTGTATTGATATCGGGATCGTAGTTGTCATTCAGCTTCTGCTGGTCATAGATATGATCAGGATGTTCAGTTGCCCATTTCCAGGCCGCTTCAGCTTGGTCTTGCCATTTGTCAGCCCTGCCTTCCAAACCTTCCACATTCTTCATTACCCTGGCAGCCTGCGCCATGACCGCCGCAAAATCCAAGGTGGCGGCAGTGGACTTGCTCACCACATATCGCTTTGCCGTGGCATTGACGGGGGTCACCATTCCTTCAAATTCAGCAGTGGTCAACTTATGGTAAACTCCGCCATCAAGAGGATCCTGCATCTGCTCCATCCAATCCAGATTCCACAGGATCTCATCCAATATATCCGGAAGGGTATTTTGACTCTCGGGAATATTCCATTTTTTTTGGTCAAAATAACCTGGAAAATCCTCGTATAAAGACAAAAGCGTCCCCATTGATATGCCACTGTTGACGATGTACTTGTTATAATCACCTGCATCATACCAGCCTTTCGAAGCAGACAAGACCGTCTCTTCAGTCCTAGTATCACTCACTGCAGAAGCATGCACATAGACTTCATCGTCCTTGTGCCCTGCTGCACGTGCCCATTTCCCTGCTTGATCGGATTTAAGCGCTGTGGATGCCCGCTGAAAATAAAACCCTTTCAGCACTGCATCCAATACCTCATCATATACACCTTCCCGAATGACGACCGGGTAAGACCTGCCCACACCTTCTACAAGAATATGGTAAAGCCCTGGCTGCTGAAGACGGGTAAAATCAGCTTTCCACACTTCTCTTTGAGGCACTTGATCTTGGGCTACTTTCACCAAAGAGCCTTCAAGCACTTCCTCCCCGGAAGGGCTGGCGAATACCTTGAAGCCCTCACTTTCGGTTGCGGCCATGACGATGGCCACTTTTTTACTGGAGGGATAATGTCCTACTTGGTTTATGCTGATGGCTTCGGTCAGCTGGGCAAAAGAGCTCCTCTCCTGACAACTCAGCAGCAACAGTGCCCATCCAAGACAAACTCGATACGCATAATTAGGGGTTTTCATAAGCTATTAGGGGGTTATGGGGTGTTTTTTTTGAAATCTCAGCAGCGGTTGGTTATATACGCCGACCCACAGTTCTTCTCCCACCTGCAGGGCACTGCGCACATCTCCTTGGATCTTAAAGCCACTGGTTACTTGGTCGATGTACCGGTATTTTCCTTGGTGGTCTGCCGTGAGCAATACACCATGGTTGGCATCGGTATCGCCCAGTTTTATGCGGGTATGGTGGATATTCCCTCCCAGCCAGAGCTGTTTATCACCGCCGGATGTGAGGGAGATTATACTGTACACTGGAGAAAACTGAGCCTGAACAGGCAATGGTAACGGTTTGAATTTTCCTGATTCCGCTTGTGAGAACAACATCGTCTCCAATGTCGTGGCTTGATAATTCTCGGCTCCCTCCAGTTCTTCTTCAGTAAAAACATCGCTGATCTTTGCCTCGGCATAGCTCGCATAGTTATCAAAATCGATCCGCTTCATACTGATTTGTTCAAACAGTTCATCCCTTGTGACATACGGATAGGTTTCGCCTTGGATGTAAAAGGACAGTATGGGGTCCACGGCGCCATTGCCATCAAAATCCTTAAATAACAATTCGGCAGGCTCCTCTTTGCTCGCCTTGATCTGGGAATTCAACCCAAGATTACCGGCCACCAACTCTGGGCTTCCATCGCCATCCAAATCCTCCACCATCAACGTATTCCATAAACCGACGTAGGATTGACCAAAATAATCGCTTGTCACCCGCTTTATTTCTCCATCCTTATAGTCAAACACCTCAATCCCCATCCAGCGGCCCACCACTATCAATTCTTCCGTCCCATCATTGTCCAGGTCGGCCACCTTAGCATCCGTCACTAGGTGCAATGGCACAAAAGCCTTGATCAGCTCTTCGGGTGCCAGTTCAAATTTTCCTTTACCATCATTCTGGAGCAACTTGGAGGTATAAGACGCTGGAAACCAACCCGGTATCACCGCGCCACCCATAAAAATATCCAGTGATCCGTCCTCATTATAATCCCAGGCGACCACAGCACCAGTACTTTCTTTTACTCGGGGCAATGACTCGGAAGCCAATATGAAGTACCCCTTTCCATCATTTTTATATAGCCGATCGGTCAGTAATGCTGCATCCGGTGACAAATCATGGTAACCACCGCTGGCCACATATAAATCTTGATCACCATCACCGTCCACATCCAAAAACAAAGCGGCAGCGTCCACAGCATCCTTTCCCTGTTCAAAATCAGCTGGTTGTGTCAATTTATATTCTTCGCTCCCCATGGACAGCAGCAAGCTAGCGGCCTGCCCTTTTCCTCCTCCAAAAAACACATCCGGATTCCCATCATTATTGACATCGGCTTTGGCCATTACGGGGCCTAAGGTACTTTGCGGATTGATAAGCAAGGGCTGCCTTTTAAAATCATTGAACAGGACATCCTTGTGGGTGACGAGGCCTGCCCCGTCTACTTCTTCCCAAATTGACTCCTGTATTTCTTTAGGACCGACCGTCTCTTTTTTCGCCTCTTTTTGCGTCAGCATCAGCCGCTGATTGGTCGGGACGGCTGTTATTGTCTGACAGGAACCATCCCTCCACACCACTTTCAACGAATCGATATTTCCCTCGGCTAATCCAAAAGTCAGCACTGGGCTTACACTGGATTGGTACCCCCGAAAGGGCATTTGCTCGAGCAGCTGCTGCTTATCGCCTTGATATACCCAGACCTTTGCGCCGATGCCAAAGGTGTTGGTACCATTTCCGGTTAAGGATACTTGCAGCCACTGGTGATTTGGACGCTCATTTCGTTGGTTTTCGTAGATAAATGCCTCCAAATTCACGTTGTTGACGACCAAATCCAAGTCTCCATCATTGTCCAGGTCTCCATAGGCCGCTCCATTGCTATTCGAAAAATGGTCAATTCCCCAAGCGTTACCTTGGTCGGTAAATTGAAGGTTCCCGCTATTTCTGAAGATATAGTTTTTCACCTCGGATGACGGCATCTGCTTGATCAATTTCAGTATATCCTCTTTGGCCATCGTTCCCACATTAAAAATAGAACTGCGGTACTTGATAAAGTCCAAGTTGGTAAAATCCCTCAAAAAACCGTTGGCTACAAAAAGGTCTTTCCATCCATCCTGGTCAAAATCCACCCAAAGCGGTGCCCAGCTCCAGTCGGTATTGGAAATACCAGCCAACTGCCCAATTTCGCTGAACGTGCCATCGCCATTGTTCAGCTGTAACATATTACGCATATACTGGTGGTGAAGGCCTACTTCATGAAACAAGTTAAAATGCTCATAGTTGTCTTGGGAAGCCAATAATTTCTGCCGCTTGTTTTGTTGGGGAAGCATATCCAGGCTTATCAGGTCCACCAGGCCGTCATTGTTCACATCCGCAGCATCACTGCCCATACTGTACAGACTGGTATGCCCCATCCTAACACTCAGCTCGTCACGAAAACCATGGTTTTCCTGCTGGATGTACAAATAATCAGGAGCAGAATAATCATTGCCAATAAAAACATCCGGCCGATGATCCTCATTAAAATCAGCTATGCTCAAGCCCAGGCCATAGGAAAGCGGGCTTTCGTCCCATCCTGCCTTCTCCGTAATATCCACAAACACCCCGTCCCTATTCTCCAATAACTTGGAACTGCTGTGTTTGTCCTTTTGGTCCAGAATGTACTCAAATGACATGGCGTCCAAATTCCGGAACAGGTCTGCATTATGATCGAGCAAAATGGCATCCAGATCACCATCTCCTTCAAGGTCAAAAAACGCTGCCGAAGTGGTATAGGCAGGATCATCCAATCCGTAAGCCGCAGCTTCTTCCTTAAAATAGGGAATTCCCTCCTCGTCGGCTCCTTGGTTGATAAAAAGCTGATTTCTTCTGCTATCCTCCGCCAATTCGCCACTGTAGCAAACATAAATATCCAGCCATCCATCTCCATTGATATCCACCATGGACACTCCCGTAGCCCAGGCATGCGGCCTGCCAGCTACATTGGCCGCCAAGGTGATGTCTCTAAACTGCATTTCACCCTTGTTGAGGTACAGCTTATTGTCCACCATATTTCCAGAAAAATAACTATCCTCCAATCCATCATTATTGACATCGCCCAACGCCACCCCGCCGCCATTATAAAAATACTGGTACTCAAAAACATTCGCCTCTGGGGTTTCTGTAATGGTATTCCGAAAGGCCACTCCACTCTGCTCATGGTCCAGTAATGCAAAAAGTGGATCTGCTTCCGGGGCTTTGCTCGCTTCATCATTATCCGAACAAGACATTAAGCCCATCGTCATCAAAGTCAACAGAGAGGTGTAGATGCTAGCTTTCGTCATTTTGGGTGTTTTATTTTTTTGATTATGCCTTACTTATCAGCAGGATAATTTCTCACAGATTTCCCGAAATACCACATATAAGTGTTAAAATTTTATCGACATCCTATTACCATGGGGGCTTCGGTACTCATATTTGAGCAAAAAGCTCAAGGCTAGCCGTACTGGGGCACAGCCCTCAGTACAACATGGCAGCAACTAGGAACCGCTTAAACCCAGAATATGCATTAGCCTATCTGTTGCGACCTTAAACTGCTTCAAAATCAGCCGTTTCACTTTAGTTTTCGGCATAACCGTAGCGGTGCTACGCTAATGCCTCCAAACTAACTGATTTTCTTGCAATTTCAGCTCTCACTACGATTCCTAATGCATAATCCGGGTTAAATTACCCCCAAGCCCCTAAAGGGAAAATTTACTGATCGACAGGAAAGTGATGTGGCTGATACTCGGCACAACCCAGGTTCCTGAGCGTAGCCAAACGTTTACTGAGCGTAGCCGAAGTAAAACTCGAAGCGGCAACTTACCGCTTCGAGAGTTGAAACCATAATCCAAAATTTTAAATCTTAATGGCTTTATTCTTCTGCCCTTACGACACGGACATTGTCGATGCCCATGGTAACTGGAACTGTGGATGAATTAGCGTTTTGTATCACTATTCTTAGTTGTTTCACACCGTCAGCTCCCCCAGCGAGAAAATCGCCATAGGTTGCTAACCTCACATTGCCGCTCGTCAGTTGGTTTGCGTTGATAGACACCGTATACCACTGTCCGTCAGAAGTCCGCACAAAATCTGTAATCGGAACACTTGCCTGTAACTCATTTCCATTTATATCCGGATACCATAGATCCAATGTCACTCCTTCTAATGACGCCTCAGTAATCGTCGCCACCTCCATACGTATATCAAAATCCGCTATTGGAGCACTAGTAGTGTATTTGTCGGCTGGTTCTGTGGGGAATATCTGTTCACCACCCCAATTGGCGAAATTGATCACTTTATCGTTACTCCAGCCATTATCAGGTGGCAACTCCATATCAATGGCTCCGAAATTACCATCAATCCCCTCTATCCCTCCAATGGAAGGCACGATCATCTCTCCAGAAATCCCCCAACCCCAGTTCCACGGCCACTCTAGAGCACCATTGGTATCAAAGTCCGCCACCATGCCATCGCCGTCATAGATTTGCGTTCTTCTGTTGGTCGCCGAAGCCCCACTTTGGGTGACGACCGTAATGGAATTACCTTCAGCAAAATCCAATCCGTCAGGAACGGTCACCGTAAGCCTGCTCCCTGTGCTGTTGGTGGTGAATCCGTCGGTCACATAGACATCTTCGCCAGGAAAATATACCGTATCAATAAAATAATAATACCGTCCGAACAGCGTCAGCTGATCCCCAGTCTTCACGTATTCGTTGGCCACGCGGCTGATCTGGGGCGCGGGCGGCAAGGTCTGAAAAGAGATGGAGGTCTCCCCGCCTTTGGTGACCAGTCGAAGCATATTGGGCACATCAGGGTTGGTCGCCACAGTTGGCACGCTGTCCGTGATGGTCACGATCACATTGTCATTGGTGACATAGGCGGGATTTACCCCTACCGGATAGTCATTCAGGTACACCTGCTGGGTAGTTCCAAGGTTATTTCCTAGGATCGCCAAAGTACTGCCCAAGGTGGCCCGACTAAAAGCACTATCTGCTGTGGCCGGATCCGTATAGCGCACACGCTCGATCGAGGGCATGCCGGTCACTTCATCCTCATCTTCCTGGCATGCCAGCGAACACAGCGCCATCGCAAGGACCAAGGCACTGCTGAGGAAATTGAATTTGTATATAGGATTTTTTTTCATTGCTTACTGAGTTATTCGTTAATGGGTTATTGTTCCAAATCTGCTTTATCATCGGCTCCGGATAGCAAAATCCAGCACTCCAACGTCCAGCAAAAGCGCTATCAGAGACAACAGGCCTTCGAAACCGAACGATTCCTGAGCGTAACCAAGTGGCACCTGAGCGAAACTGAACGATTCCGAAGCGTAGCCAAACGGCCTCTAAGTGAATCCGAACGGTCCCTGAGCGTAGCCGAACGATTCCGAAGCATCACCGAACGGTTCCTGATCGTAGCCGAATGGTTCCTGAGCGTAGCCAAACGGTTCCTGAGCGTAGCCGAAGGACCAACATCCTCCGCCACTATTCCGCTGCATTGAAGTCGTACGGTACCGGAGGCTTCCTTAGGTTGGGTGCTTTGGAAAGCTCCACCGATGGAATCGGCAATTGGAAGTTGCTGGCGTTTACATCAAAGTACCTTGGACTGGTATCGTCTTCCGGAATCTCCACTTCCCACATTCTTGGATCTGGGATTTGGTCTGGATATATCCTGAAAGTACCCCGGTCTTGATTGCTCAGCAAATCATAAGCGCGCTGTGGGTCGTAGTAGTGGAGCCTTGTAAACTCATACCACGCTTGCCCTTCCATGGCAAATTCCAATATCCGCTCATTGAAAATATCCTCCCAAGTAATAGCACTCTTGGCACTCACGCCTGCCCTTTCACGCACCATATTATAATAGGTCAGTGCTTCGGCGGGATCGGTTCCCAGCATTGCTTCTGCATAGATCAAATAAACATCTGAGAGCCGCAAAATATAGGTATTGATTTCTGTTCCTTGTTGCACGACTTTCCCGTCATTGTCCTCAGGTCTGCCCACCACGTATTTTTTCACCCAAGCTCTGGTGCCGTAAGGCTGGCCGGCATCTTCGCTGGGAGCGGGTACGCGCAACTCTTGTGCAGCACCTCCGGCAGGTACTTGGGTGATATAATCGTAATGGTCGCCAGGCAGCATAAAGGTGGCTTTTCTCCGCTCGTCAAACACCCAATCATCATACAAGTCCAGCACCCATTTGGAGCCGCCAATATCACCTCCCCAACCGTCAGAAAAACCTGTAATCTCAGAACCATAGGCCAAGAAAGCCTGCACGGAATTTTGGGCACCCCAAGCATTGAGGTTGCCCGCATTATAAGTCCACTGAAGGGCTGCCAAGGTCTCTTGGTTATTGTTATTGGCGGTTTTGAAGAGCTCTTCATAATCCTCCATCAGGCTGGCACCGCTATTATCGATGACACGCTTCGCAAAGTACGCCGCACTGTCCAGGTCATCTTGGTTTCTACTTCCGCTAACGCCCGCTCTCGTAAGGTACATCTTGGCCAGCATCCCTTCGGCACTCCACTTGTTCAGCCGACCCTCCTGCACCGAGCTTTCGGGTAAATTCTCCACCGCATAGCGAAAATCCTTAATGATAAACTGCCAAACCGATTCTACCGTATTCCGCGCAATGGTCGTATCCTGTAGCAAGGTGGTGTTATTGGTGATGATCGGCACGGGTCCCCAGTTTTGTACCAGGTAAGAGTACGCCAAACCACGCATAAACCGCCCTTCTGCAATGCCATGTCGCTTGATCCTATCCGATACTTCGTCTCCTGCGTACTGCTCGATGTTGGCGATCAGTGTATTCGACTGGCCCACGACATTGTAAAAGGATCTCCAGGAGGCCCCATTTTCCGGTGTTTCGCCGGTGGTATTGAAGCGGACATTTTCAAGCTGATAAGAACCGGAAGTCAAGGTTCCCCCACGGGCATCACCGATCCCATGGGAAGCTTTGTCATTGTAAGAAAACCAGACGATATTATAAAGGGGTGCCGTTCCGGCCAATACCTGCTCGTCATTTTGATAAAAATTGGCATCCACGATGGCATCCAGCGGCGGTCGGTCCAAAAACTCTTCTCCACAGCTCCATAAGCCCGCAGTGAGGGTCAGTCCTCCCGCTAGCACCATGGCTTTTTGAATATATTTTTTCATGACTGTTCTCATTTTAAATTTAGAAATCTATGCCCAAGCTGAAGTTATACATTCTCGTCGACGGGTACCTGCCGTAGTCCACGCCGATCAGCTGCTTATCGGCCTCCACATTATTGCCTACATAGGCACCTACTTCAGGATCATAGCCTTTGTACTTGGTCCATGTCGCCAGGTTTTGCACGCCAAATGACAGGCGTGCCCCGCGGATGACATTTTGCCATCCCAGCAGCTCTTCATCAAATTCATAGCTTAGGTTGATGTTCTTAAGCCTTACATAAGAACCATCTTCCACAAACTTGTCACTGATCCTGATGCCGTTTCCGTTTGGATCCGTAACGGTGATCCGTGGAATATCCGTTGCTGGATTGGCTAGATAAGGATTTCCCTCACTGTCCATTTCCACCTTGGCATAGTCAAAGGTCTCCACCAGTAGGTTCCTGCCCAGGTTGATATTGTTGGGATTGGTATTGTAAAAGCGTGAGTAGTTAAACACATCCGCTCCAAATGCTCCCAGCAACAAAATATCCAGCTTGAACCCTTTGTACTCAAAGGTCTGTGTGGTACCAAAAGTAAACTTGGGCCAAGGATTACCGATAAAAGTCTGGTCCCGTTCGTCAATGATATTGTCGCCATTAAGGTCCTTATATTTGATGTCACCGACCCAGATATCATCTTCCCCAATAGGAAGCCTTTCACCGTTATTGTCTGCTGGTATTGCACTCCCTTCGATGTCCTCCACCGATTGGAAAATCCCGTCGTACTGATAGCCATAAAACAACCAAGGAGATTGGCCAATGACCGCCCTTTGGGTAAAGTCATTCATGTACCAAGCTGTCCGATCCACAAAGGCTGACTCGGAATAAAACTTCGTCACTTCTGTCTTGAAGCCCGAAAAGTTAAAGTTGGAGCTCCATCTGAACGAAGTGGCGCGGTTATCGATATTGATGGTATTGATCGTAAAGGCATAGCCTTGGTTTTCCAGCGCACCGATGTTCACCGTTGGTGTGCCGATGCTTCCTTCTCCCTCTGTCCCCATGTACCAAGGAAGTGGATTGGGCAACAGTAAGTTATCTGTGATTTTCTTATAAAAATCACCTTCTAGCTGCACCCTGTTATTGAACATGTTCAGGTTAAAGCCCACATTATACGTCTGGGTTTCTTCCCAGGCCAGCTCCGGGTTACCGTATCGCGTGACCAAAAATCCGCCGCCCCAAGGAGTGGGGACACTCGGTGAGCTGAGTGGTGCATAGATGGCATTGGCACTACCTTGGTTACCGGTGAGTCCTGTCTCTACCCGAATCTTCAACTCATCCACCGCTGCCATTCCTGCCATAAAATTCTCTTCGGACATTCTCCATGCTGCCGAAACAGAAGGAAAATATCCCCAGCGGTTTTCAGGGCCAAAATTCGCTGATCCATCCGCACGTAAGGCTGCCAAAACGATGTACTTGTCATCATACGTATAATTGATCCTTCCCAGGTAGGATTCCATGGCCCATTGGTTTTTGTTGCCGCCATTGGTGGCTCCTTGCGAAGAGCCCAGTCCCAAAACCGGGAGATCATTGGAAGTGAAATTTTGCCTTGATCCTTCTATCGACTCCCAGTTGGACTCTTGGGCCTCATGGGTAAACATCACCGTTAAATCATGTTTCTCGGCAAAGGTCTTGTTATAGATCAAGGTCTGTGACCAGTTCCAATAAAAACTGTTCTCAGCTTTGCTGCTCAGCTCGTTCACATCATTGGTCACCGAACCAAGCGTATAAGTTGGTGTCCAAAAATGCCCATTGGCATAGTTGATATTACCGTTCAACTGGGTAGTGAATTTCAATCCTTCCATGATGTCAATTCCCAGGTTCAGTCCACCCAGCGCCTGTCTACGCTTGTAGGTTCTGTCCAGTAAGTTGGCCAAGGCAATGGGATTGGGCGGGGTAAACTGCAAACTACTGCCGTTCAGCGCATCTGCACCGCCCCAGCTGCCGTCAGGGTTTTGGACCGGGATATTGGGAGCCATCTGGATGGCGTAGTTGATGATATCACTACTGCCAGTGGCGAGCTGCTCATCTGTTTCGTTCAGGGCCAAGTTCACCCCAATAGTAAGCCAATCCCGAACTTCGTTATCCAGGTTAAGCCTAATGGAATACCGCTCAAATCCAGAACCAATGGCCACTCCGTCTTGGTTAAAATATTCTCCGGACAAGTAGTACTTAGTACTTTCATTACCACCACTCAGGCTGAGGGAATGCTTGTTCAGCGCTGCTGTCTTATAAAGCGCACCTTGCCAATCCGTTCCTGCTCCAAGTAATGACGGATCCAGAAAGGCTGCTGGTGGATCACCACCTGTCAGGTCACGAATCGTATTGGTCATCTCTGCGTATTGCTGCAGGTTCATCACATCGAGGTTATCAGGCTTGTCCTGCAAGCTGTAGAGATACGAATAGTTGATATTGGTCTGCCCTTCTTTTCCCCTTTTGGTGGTGATCAGCACCACGCCATTGGTACCCCGAGAACCATATATGGCAGTAGCTGAGGGGCCCTGAAGGATCTCCATGGATTCGATATCACTCGGGTTCAATCCCGCCAAAGGATTGGTACCGGAAGTAGGCCCGTAAGTAACGGTGTTGGGCTGGATCTGCACACCATCGATGACATAGAGAGGTTCATTGGAGCCACCTATGGAGTTGACACCACGAATATTTACGGACAACCCTCCACCTGGTGCACCGGTGTTTTTGGTCACGTACACACCTGCCGCACGGCCTTGGATGGCCTGCTCGATGGTGGTATTTACGGTCCGCTCGATATCATCGGAGGTGACTGTCACCTGGGCACTGGACATGTCTGATTTTTTCATGGTACCGTAACCGACCACCACAAATTCCTCCAAGTTGGAGATGTCTTCTTCCAGTTGGATATTGATGACGCTCTGGTTGCCGATGGCCATTTCCTGCTGCTTGTAGCCGATAAAGCTGTAAACCAACACATCCTCTGCATCAGCAGTGATGTTATAATTTCCCTCCAAGTCGGTGGTTACCCCCTTGGAGGACCCTTTGATAATAATGCTGACCCCGGGAATGGCTTCTCCATCCGAGGCGGCACTTACCTTACCGGTCACCGTGACCTGGGCATAGGTGATTTCTGCGAACAACAGCAGAAACCCTAAGAGTAAGCATTTTTTCATAGTTATTGAGGTTTATTGATAAGGTGAATAGATGAAAAAAGGCACTCCCACCAGCCAAAAAAGCTCACGGGAAGCCTTTCCCAACAGGTTTAAGCGTAGGATAGCAATAGGCTGTCGTTACGTCGTAATTGGTCTGGCAAAAGCTGCCAATCGCAAGAATGCGTTATCCGAGGTGGTGGATAAACCAATAATCTTAAAAGGTGTGTGCACTTCAGAAGGAAACTGATAAGCTCCCTTTGCTTCAAAGTAGTATATAGTATATCTGTCATTATGGGTTTAGGTTAATTTCCTAATCTAATGTAGGTCTAATCAAAAAAATAGTGGGTTATGAAATGTTTATTTGAAGGGGCGCAAATGTTAACAAGCGGTTTATTGGCTATATAAGCTGCTAAAAGCCCTGTTTTATGGCTTCCATGAACTAAAAAAAATCAGCATCTACCTGTATTTTTGCCAAAAGTTACTTTCCCATTCTAACATTAGTGGACCCAAAATCAATCAATCTCCGGCGCAAGGGATCCTTTAGAGATGGTAAGAAAGCCAATGGCTCATTCTATCTAAGCTTACCGGTGCAAGATGGGTACAAATCGATTATATGGTACCAATATTCAGGATGAAAAAGGTGACCACACGTTTAAGTTTGTCAAAAGGATTTCGTTAAAAAACCTTAACAATTATTGTTATAACCCAGTTAAATCAATTAATTTGTTAAAAATAATTTTTATATATCAGACAACAAACAACAACTTGATCCTACGAGCCAGCTTATTGAAACCTCTATAAACGACCAGGATCTTCCCAAATTCTACTTTAATGGGTTTGCCAATGGCATTGGAATTTCTGACATCGTAATGGTGTTAACTACCAATGGTAAACCTACTGCTGTATTAAATACTTCTCTGACTGTTGCGAAAACCTTACATCAAAAACTTGATCAAATGATAAAGAGTATAGAATCAGCGTCAGGGAACCATATAATGACAACCGAGGAACTTCAAGGTTCGTTAAATAAAGCGTATCCGCCTAAAGAAGGATAATACAATGAATTATAACATAACCATACCAGACAAAGCACAAATAGAACATCCAATATTCAATAAGATAAGATCCTTTTCGGAATTTGAAAAAGGATGGCATTTTGGAGAAGGAATTAAATTTCAGGATGAAAGAATAAACACAGCATTAACTGTATCCGAAGTTTTGTCTGACATCGTTTCCCCAAAATTAGACGCTTTCCCTGGCTTTAACGGAGAAATAGCCCTGACTTCCTACCCTAAAGAAAAGTATTTCGAAGTCATAATTGAGTCTGATGCTTGTTTTTTATTGACCGTGGAGGACGAAAACGGTATTGAGTTAATTGATCATGAAGAGTTCAAATCTCTGGATCATTTAATCAAAGGCTTACAGAAATACGTTCAGGAATTTTTATGGAATACATCAGAATACTCACAAAACATCACTTCGACTCAAACAAGAATAGGTTCATTAGTCTCGCATTCAGGAATTCTACCGGAGGAGGTATTTCCGTCGTTGAGCGTGAGTGTGCATGCGGGGATAACAGTTGCCCCTGTGAACATATCGTTCAGCACTACTCCATGGCAGCAACTCCACCGCTATACTGGAAATTCGACGAACACAAAATTCGTACTGATGGGTTGAATTTTACTTTTGAAGAAGATGACTCCCAAGGGGACCGTTACCATTATAACATGAACGGTATACCTGATACCCAAGCAAAAAAGATCTTCAAGACCCATCATCCTGAAAACATTTTTCTTTGTGAGAATGATGGAGAGATAAACAATAGTGTAATGGAAGTAGCGGAAATGATAAAATCTGGAACGATAAAATTTTAGGTTAAGAAATTAATCATTTTCATATCCTGATCACCAACCTTTACCAATTACCCAAAAAATCAAAAAAATCAGCCACTTCTGTGTGCTGCCTCCACTTTTTGCTGGGCATACACGGAGGGCAATACCTGATATTCTGCTTTAAAATGCTTGGTAAAGTATTTGGCATTGTTATACCCCACTTGGTAAGCTACTTCCGCCACGGTAAGTTGGCTTTCGCCCAGCAATTGGGTAGCCCTTTCCAAGCGGATCATGCGAATAAATTCCAAGGGTTTTTTTCCCGTCAGGGAAGTGAGTTTTTTGTAGAGATGCACCCGGCTCATGGCCAGCTCTCCACTGAGCATTTCTACCGAAAGCTCCGGATTGTCCATATTGTCCTCCACCACTTTTACCGCCTTTTGGATCAGCCTGTCATCGAGGGATTCGAGTTTCACCTCACTGGTGATGACTCCTATTCGTTTCTTGAACCGCTCCTGTAACAAACTGCGTTCGTTCAGCAGGTTCCTGACCCGAAGCAACAAAAGCTCTACATTAAAAGGCTTGGTGATGTAATGGTTGGCACCACTGTCCAATCCTTCCAGCTGCTTCTCTTCCGAGGATTTGGCGGTCAAGAGGATCACGGGAATATGGGAGGTACGAAGGTCCTTTTTCAGCAATTGGCAGAGCTCCACGCCGTTCATCTTGGGCATCATCACATCACTGATCACCATATCGGGAATATGCTCAAATGCCATTTCACTCCCTTCTTCCCCGTTTAGCGCTGTGATCACTTTGTATTCCTCCACCAGGCAGGATTTCAGGTAATGCACAAATTCCTCATTATCCTCTACCAACAAGATGGTCTTTTTTTCTGATTGCTCAATCCCTTCCATTTCCTCCTCGTCACTTTCCTCATAAGCCAGTTCTGTATGGGCTATTTCCTCCACTGGCAAGGTCACCGTAAACGTACTGCCACGTCCCACTTCACTTTCCAATAAAACGTCCCCATCATGCAGCCGCGCAAATTCCTGCACGATGGACAAGCCGATACCACTTCCTTGGTTCAGGCTATCACTGTTTTCTTCCCCGACATAGTAGCGGTCAAAAATCCGCTTTTGGTCCTCCTCTCCTATGCCTACACCAGTATCCTGTACACTGATCGATAGGCTTCCTTTTTCCCCTGCTGAATGAGGACTTTCATAATTCACCATTACCTTGATCGCTCCTCCCCTATAGGTAAATTTAAATGCATTGGAAAGGAGGTTAAAAAGGATTTTCTCCAATTTATCTACATCAAAATGCGTAAATAATTGCTGTTTATTGCTCATAAAATCCAAGGCAATATTCTTCTTCTCCGAAAGGTCTTCAAACGACTGGGTAGTTTCACGCAAGAAGCCAATAACATCTCCTTCTACGGGAGAAAAATCTATGCCTTCCGATTCGATTTTACGGATGTCCAGCAGTTGGTTGATCAGGTTCATCAGGCGCTTGGCATTTCGCTGAATGGTAAGGTAATGGTTTTGTGTATGTGGCTCGTTGGTAGTCTTCAGCAACTTCTCCACTGGTGCCAAAATCAAGGTCAGCGGTGTCCTGAATTCATGGCTGACATTGGTGAAAAACTTGGTTTTCATTTTGTCCAGTTCTTTCATCCGCTTGGCTTCTTCCCTGTCTTGGGCGATTTGGAGGCGGTCTTTTTCCCGGGCAATGATTTCCCGTTGGATCGCTATGACGATCAAGGCCACAATGACAAAATATATCAAAAATGCCAATGGGGTTTTCCAAAATGGTGCCAGGACTTCTATATCCAGCATCTGGGCTTTTTCGCTCCACACACCATCATTATTGGCCGCTCTCACCTTAAACGTATAGTTTCCCGGATCCAAGTTGGTATAGGTGGCCTTGGTCACCCCGTCTTCTACCTCCACCCAGTCGCTATCAAAACCTTCCAACATGTACCGATATTGGTTTTTGTCAGAATGGATAAAGTTCAGTGCAGCAAATTCAACGGCAAAAACGTTTTCATTATGCTTCAGCACCAGCTTTTTGGTTTGGTTGATGTTTTGCTCCAACACTATTCTACCCGCTATTTTTTTGCCTATCTTCACAGACTTGTTAAACAATTGAAAATCCGTCAAAACGACTTTGGGACTTTCTTCGTTCATTCGCATTTTGTTAGGATAGAAAATATTATAGCCATTGGGCCCACCAAAGACCAGCTCACCTTTTGAGGTCTTCAACGCGGAATTCTCATTGAAAGAGTTTCCCTGTAGTCCATCTCCCACGCTAAAATTACGAAAAGCCAATGAAAGCGAATCCTTGTCCTTGGCCCTACTTACTTGTACATGGCTCAGCCCAGTGGTCGTACTCAGCCAGAGGTTATGGTTATTGTCTTCCAGGATTTTTACGACATGATCAGACGGAAGACCATCTGTATGGTTAAAATTATGGAATACACCTTCCGCTTGATCAAAGTAACTAAGCCCTTGAGTAGTCGCCACCCACATCGTACCATTACTATCCTTTAAAATATCCATGATATTGTTCCCTGCCAAGGATGACGAATTACCGATTTCGTGGCTATGGTAAGCTGCAAAACCACTTTTCAGGCTGATTACATCAATCCCATTGCCACCACCAATCCAGAGATTTCCCGCCGTGTCCTCCTCCAAGGAAGAAATATAATCACAGTGCATAGGAAACCGACCCTCGGGTCCGATAAAATGGATAAAGCTATCCGTTTTGGGATCATAGAGGTCAAGACCGCTGCGCAAAGTGCCTGCCCAGACATTCCCTTCCCTATCCTCATATAGCTCCCATACACTTTCACCGGAGAGACTTTGTGGATCATTGGCATCAGGCTGGTAATTCCGGAACAGCTGACCATCAAAACGACTAAGTCCCTTCAAATAAGTAGCAATCCACAGCTCGCCATTTTGGTCTATCATCAGGTCCACGATAATGTCTCCGGGCAAGCTGTTTCCTTCGCCTTCTTGATGCTTGTACTCCGTATATCGCTGCTTCTTCCGGTCAAAATACAACAGGCCATTTCCATTGGTGCCAATATAAAAATTGCCCTTTTCGTCCTCCACAAAGCAGTTGATGTCATTGTAAGGAAGGGACTGTTTGGCCGTCAGCATGTGTTTGACATGGGGAAAACGGATCAATTTCTCGTTGTACAGGTTGATACCATTCTTGAAGGTGCCCACCCAGATAATACCTGAACGGTCTTTCATGAGCTCATACACACTGTTATGTGCCAGGCTGTGGGGATTTTCGGGATCATGTTGGAGGTAATTCACGGTCATGTCTTCCTTGCTGAGGACATTAATTCCGCCATGATCGGTACCGATCCAGATTTCGTTCTTTTTGTTTTCTACAATTCCCCTTACTTGGTTATTGTTCAGCTTTACCTTTTCTGAGTTGGTATGAAGGTGATGTAATCGATCAGCATAGCTGTCAAAATAAAATAGTCCTTCGCCATTTTCATACAGATAGATCCATGCATCATCATCACTATCAATAAAAATCCGGAAATCATCCGTATAGTTGACATTCGTATCTCCAAAAAGCTCGATCCGTCGCCTTACTTTTAATGAATTGGCTCCAAGGATATCCACTGCACCATTGGAATATACCAGCCAGTACTCGCCGTGGGAGTTTTCGGCAATGGCCGACACATAATTATAACTGATAGAAGAAAAATTGTCCTCTTGATGTTTGAGGTGAACAGTTTTTTGTGAACGAGGATCATATATGCTGATGCCCTGATTGGGATGTCCAAACCAATAGCGCCCTGAGTTATCTTCATATACCAAATGAACAACCGCACTTAACAGACCATACCGCTTTGCATACTGTGAAAGGGAGGTGCTGAAAGTCTCTGTGCTCGCATCATACACCTCCATGACATTGTTCCGGTTGAGCAGCCAAAGTGCTCCTTCAGGACCGGGCATGATTTTTCTGACACTGTTTTCGGATAAGGAGGTGGTGTCATTGGGACGGTTTCTGAAAACGCTAAACTCTTCTCCATCATAGCGGTTTAGCCCTGAGTTGGTCGCCATCCAGATATAGCCCAGCTCGTCTTGATGAATATCCGTAACACTGTTATTGGACAGCCCATCTTCCACCGTAATGGCACCAAATAGGTAATTGCCCTCCTGCGCATAAACACTGGAAAGTCCTGTCAGCAATAAATAAACGTACAACAAGCTTACAAAAAAACGATTCATCTGGCTATTGGGGTCATTGGGTATTGCCAATATAGTGTAAACTTTACCTCAAATCAACTAAACTGTTTCCCTGCGAAATACTAAATGCGTTTGTCCTGTTGAAAACTACTGGGCAAACGCATTTAAAAAAATGTTCTATTTGGTATTTATATTTGTCGTTCCTTTGGAATTTAGCTTTATATGTATCCGCTACATTACATGTAATCAAATTCACTACTGTTTATGCTTTATCAGACTTTCCTACTTTTTCCATTGATGAAAAAGTAGGAAAAAAATCTAGGCCATGGAGCATCCTTCAAATTAAGAGGTTGGGTTTACGAGTACGATTTCGGTTGCCTTAATTTGATTTTGTGCCAGTTGCTATGGGCTAAAACTGAGTGGATCTCACTTGTCCACTGCGCGAGCTAACTCATTTTCTTAACGCCCCCATCAACTGTCCCAAAACCGAATGCTCCAAAGGCCGAATAATGGACTCACAGTGGACACTTCGTTTCTATAAGCCTAAGTGTTGCGTTACGGATACACATAAAATTCTTGAACCGGTTTATGGACTTAAGTGCCAGCGGCACGATAAATTTTGTAACCTGCGGATTCATCCGCAGGAGCTTAAGCTCTCCTCAACCTCCCGAAGGAGTGCCAGCGGCACGGATGATAGCTATGCCTACACGAAATTTGTTTCCCTTCAAAACACTTAATGCGTTTGCCACACTTGAAAACCACCTTCCATTGCAACTTCCCCGCAAAAAACCTTATCTTTGCGCCAGTTTTTGGCACCTATTCACCTAAAAGGAGAATGGTTTAATAGGGAATCCGGTGAAAATCCGGAACTGTACCCGCAGCTGTAAGCTCCCAAAAGCAACTGGTAACCAAGCCACTGTCCGACATATCGGATGGGAAGGCGCCAGGTGTGGAGCAAGTCAGAAGACCTGCCATCAACTGCTATAATTCAGAGCTTTCGGGTGAAAGGCTATGAAACTTCAACGGATCTTATCGATGATGAGATCTTCAGAAGTTCCATGCGGGCAATGTACTTCTTCATTGCACACATGAAAATATCTTTAGCGCTGAGGATATTTTCACAGTTTTCCCAGAAAGTTCATAGTGTCCAATTATTAACGCATTAAACACGCTATGAACAAACACATTATTTCTTTTCCAAAAAAGAAAGGACTACTTCCCCTTCTTGTAGCAGGCATTTCCCTTTGGACTGCTATGGCCAATGCACAAGATGCCCAAGACCTCGATGAAGTCGTCGTGACGGGTACCAAATTTGAAATCCCGGTCGAAAAATCCGGAAAGACGATTTACAAACTCAACCAAAAGGACATTGAACGGAATGTGGGAAAAACCATCCCCGACTTGCTCAATGAGGTACCCGGTATCCAAATAGACGGAAACTACAGCTCTCCGGGGACCAATATCAGCTATTTTGTCCGTGGTGCCAGTAGTAAGAATACTCTCATCCTCATCGACGGCAATCCTATCAATGATCCCTCACTGGCAGACGCCACCTATGACCTGAGACTCCTTCCGCTGGATCAAGTGGAGTCTATCGAAGTGCTCCGTGGTGGACTGAGCACGCTTTACGGTACCGGAGCCTCCGCAGCCGTGATCAATATCAAATTAAAATCAGGAAGCAAAACCAAAAAATTCGGTGGATCTGCTGACTTCAGCGGCGGATCTTTTAATACCTACCGGGGAAACATCAGCCTAAACGGCCAAACGGAACGATTCAATTACTTGGTGTCCGGAAGCCTTTACAATTCGGAGGGCTTTTCGTCAGCCTTGGACACTACAGCCGCCGCTGCCTACGGCAAAGATGGCATCAACCGAAAAGACCTTATGGTCAAAATGGGCTATGCCTTTTCGGGTCGCTTTAAGCTGGATTTTCTTACCGCCTATGATGACATGGAGGCAGATTATGATAGTGGACCCTTTCTCGATGCAGACAACCAGCAGACCAGCAACCAGCTGCGATTTGGCCTAAACCCTACTTATCAATATGCCAACGGTAGCATCAAACTTAAAACTGTTTACAATATCAGTGAACGGGAATTTATCAGTAGCTTCCCTTCAGAATACAAAGGCAGAAACCTTCAGCTCGACCTGACCCAAGAGCACCAGATCGTCAGTGGGCTGAAAGGGCTTTGGGGAGTCAATCTCCAACAATTATCCTACGAACAACCGGGAGAACTGGCTTTTGACAATAACCAATTCACGCTGCTGGATCCTTATGCTTCTTTCTTCTATGAAGCGGCCAGTGGCTTCAATGTCCACGCGGGAGCCAGGGTAAACACCCATTCGGAATACGATGCCAAATTCATCTATAATGTCAATCCAAGTTACCTATTTGAAGTTTCTGATCAAGTGACCGCAAAGATCCTCGCATCTGTGGCTACTTCTTATGTCACGCCTACCCTCTATCAGCTCAATTCTCCCGACTACGGAAACGATGCGTTGAATCCCGAGGAATCACTCAATTATGAACAAGGAATCTCCTTTTATGTAGGCGACGAATTCACCTTTAACCTGGTGCATTTTACCCGTGACGAATCCAGCCCAATTGAGTTCGTGTCCTTGTTTGACGAGACCGGAAACTACATTGGCGGTGAATACCAAAACACTACCGATAAACGGAGAGTGGAAGGCTTCGAGGCAGATTTCACTTGGATGGTCAACCAATACTTCTCCATGTCTGCTAATTTTGCACATGTCAGTACCGACAAGCCCGAGACCTTTTACAGGGTACCAAAAAGCAAGTGGGGGCTGGTATTCAATGCAAGTCCGGCAGAAGACACCCAAGTGACCTTAAAATATAACTTTACCAGCCAAAGAACAGTCTATGACTATGGTGTGGGAGGAGCATTTGACCTGGACAGCTATGGACTGGTGGACTTATTTGTACAGCAAGCCGTCTTGGACAATAAACTGAATATTTATGGTGGAGTGAACAACCTGCTGGATGAAGACTTTACTGCCATCTATGGCTATACCACCAGAGGCAGAAACTTCAGCATCGGAGCGCGATATCAGTTTTGAGATGTGAGATTTGAGTCTTGAGATGTGAGTAGTGAGTCTTGAGACAAAAGGCCTCGTTCCCCCTTTTAGGGGCTAATCCTGATCCCTGTACTGAACGTATCGAAGGGTGAAATCAGGAAAGTATAATAAGAAAACTAGATGGATCGCCATATGGTTTATAATGTAGTAGACTAATGAAAAGGCATACACAATGAACAAAGAAAAGCGCTGCCCAAATTGCCAAATAGCTTTTGCCTGCACGACGGAATGTTGGTGCAGTGCTTTTCCTCCTATTGTACCACTGGAAGAAAACCAGGGTTGCCTGTGCCCTGACTGCCTAAAGTCCGCCATACAGGACCGCATCAGCCACTGGACAGCACACCTCGACGCCAAAAAGATCAAAACGATCCAAAAAATGGGGAAGCCCACTTCACTGATCGAAGGCATCGACTATACGGTCAATGAACAGGGGTTTTATGTGTTTTCAAGCTGGTACTTGCTCCGGCAGGGGAAGTGCTGTGGAAACGGCTGCCGAAATTGCCCTTATCCCAAAAAGACTTGATGCCTAACTATAAACCGGGATAAATTATGAATAAGAATTCACAACTTTCATGATAAATGACCATGCTGACCATTAACCCAACCAGTTAAAAACCTCCCACACCATGATCCACTACATTACAGGCGGTGAACGCTCAGGAAAAAGTAAATACGCCCAGCAGTTGGCCGAGAGGCTATCGGCATCCCCCGTTTATCTGGCCACTTCCAGAATATGGGACCAAGACTTCCAAAAACGGGTGGACAGGCACCAATCTGACCGGGATGAACGCTGGACAACCATCGAAGAGGAAAAACACCTTGGCCAAGTGGATGTTTCCGGCAAAGTAATGGTACTGGACTGCGTGACCCTTTGGCTGACCAACTGGTTTGCTGATTCAAAAAGTGACATCGAAAGCTGTCTGGACAGTTGTAAATCGGAAGTTGACCAGTTGTTTTCGACTGCCCAAAAAGGTACCTTGATCATCATATCCAATGAAATCGGAATGGGACTCCATGCCCAAACGGAAGTAGGCAGAAAATTCACCGAACTCCAAGGCTGGATCAACCAGTACATTGCCCAAAGGGCCGATAAAGCCACCTTTATGGTGTCAGGACTTCCATTAGAACTGAAGTGATGATTGGGCAATATGGGAGATACGAAAAAAAGAATAACCGCATTATGATCAAAAGCATATTCAACTGGAGTGGTGGCAAGGACAGTGCATTGGCCTTATACCATGTCATGAACGACCAGAAAATCCAAGTGGACCGCTTGATGACCACGGTGAATGACCATCATCAGCGGATTTCGATGCACGGTGTAAGAAGGGAATTGCTTCAGGCGCAGGCCAAAGCGATTGGTCTTCCCGTGGATGAGCTCCTGCTTCCTGAAATGCCCAGCATGGATACGTACAACCAGCTTATGCATAAAAAAATGGAAGCAATAAAAGGTGCCGGCATCACACACAGCATTTTTGGCGACATTTTTTTGGAGGATCTCAAAAAATACAGGGAAGACAAACTGGCAGAAGTTGGTTTAAAGGCCTTGTTTCCACTTTGGAAGAGAAACACTACTGAGCTTATCCATGAATTTTTGGGCCTGGGTTTTAAGACGGTAGTCGTCTGCGTAAAAGCCGACCTGGTACCCGAAGAATTTGCGGGAAGGGTGATAGATGAGGAATTTTTAAAGGACTTGCCCTCGACAGTAGACCCCTGTGGGGAAAATGGGGAATTCCACACCTTTGTGTATGATGGGCCGATCTTCTCGTCACCGGTACCCTTTGCCCTGGGCGAAAAAGTGATGCGAAGCTATGAAGCCCCAAAAGACAAAAAAGATGGCTGCTACTCCCCTTCCGATGAGCAGCCAAAAGAAATTGGTTTTTGTTTCCAAGACTTATTATTTACAGGAAAATGATAGCTATTAATATTTCGCCAATAGACCATTCGCTCGAAAAAGCACTCCAGCAGAAAATAGACCTTAAAACCAAACCCATCGGTGCGCTGGGCGATCTGGAAAGCCTCGCTCTCCACATTGGTTTGATCCAACAATCACTCACTCCTTCGCTAAGGAATCCACATATGCTGGTATTTGCCGGAGACCATGGGATCGCCAAAGAAAACTTGGTCAACCCCTATCCCCAGGAAGTAACCTACCAGATGGTCATGAATTTCCTCGGCGGGGGAGCAGCGATCAATGTGTTTGCCAGACAACACCACTTGGCACTAAAAGTCATCGACGCCGGTATCAACTATGATTTTGGCGATCAGCCCAACTTGGTCCATGCAAAAATCGCCAAGGGAACAGCCAATTACCTCAAGGAACCGGCCATGACAGAGGCGCAATGCTTGGATGCACTACAAAAAGGAGCCGAACTAATAGAGCAGATTGATCGAGATGACTGCAATGTAGTCGGCTTTGGCGAGATGGGCATCAGCAACACCTCTTCTGCAGCCCTCATCATGCATACCGTATGCGGTATTCCTTTGGAAGAATGCGTAGGAAAGGGCACAAGCACTAATGACGATCAACAAAAAACTAAACTTCAAACACTCAAAAAAGCACTTAATATACATAACAAAATCGATAGGGATAATGCTATTCAAATTTTGAGTACCTTTGGTGGCTTTGAAATAGCCCAGTTGTGCGGTGCTATGCTAAAAGCGGCGGAAAGAAAAATGGTCATATTAGTGGATGGATTTATCACCACCGCAGCTGTACTGATTGCCAACGAACTTCATCCCAACTTCCTTTCTTACTGTATTTTTAGCCATTGTTCGGGAGAAAGAGGCCACGCCGCTATGCTCGACTATCTCAAAGCAAAACCACTGCTCCATCTAGGCATGAGGCTCGGCGAGGGTTCTGGCGTTGCCATAGCCTATCCGATAGTAGCTTCTGCATGCGCCTTTCTTCATGAAATGGCCAGCTTCGATAGTGCAGGGGTAAGCAAGGAAAATCACTAACGACTACACCTTTTAAAGCACCTCATGAGAAAAGAACTACAGGCTTTTTTTACGGCATTGATGTTTTACACGCGGATTCCCTGTCCGTCATGGGTGGACCATTCGGAGGAATACCTGCAACTATCCAGAAAATATTTCCCATTTATCGGGTGGATAATCGGCGGCGCCTCAGCCATCACATTGCTATTGGCCTATCAGGTCTTACCGGTCACCATTGCCCTGTTTTTATCCATAGTGACTGGAGTAATCCTTACCGGAGCATTTCATGAAGATGGATTTGCCGACACCATGGATGGATTTGGTGGTGGATGGACCAAGGAAAAAATCCTCCTGATCATGAAAGACAGTCGGATTGGCACTTTTGGAGGAGTTGGATTGATTTTCATTTTTACCATCAAATTCCTAGGGCTGATGGAGTTGGCCAAAATCATTCAACAAAACAGCTATAGCTTTGAGTTTTACCAATGTATCATCGCTTGTTATATCTCAGGACATTCGGTAAGCAGGTTTGTTGCCCTTACTTTTTTCAAAACACACCAATATGCCAAGATAAATGATGAAATCGGCAGCAAATCCAAGCCCATTGCCAAAGGAAACTTCCCAACAAGGGACTTGTTTGTCGCTTCCGCTTTTGCCTTTCTCCCCTTGGCACTCTTCCAAAATTATGCGGTTTTCTTGGCCATCATTCCGTGTTTTATCGCCAAATGGTGGATGGGCAGATGGTTCCAGAAATGGATCGGTGGCTACACCGGAGATTGCCTGGGAGCTGTCCAGCAAGTCACGGAAGTCGTTTTCTATCTGAGCCTACTCATCATATGGAAATTTATCTGATCCGCCATACCAAACCCGATATTGCCAAAGGAATTTGTTACGGCCAGACTGATCTTGCGCTGGCGGAGAGTTTCGCGGAAGAAACGGACATCATCAGAACAAAACTGAAGGGACAAGCCACTTCATTGGCGATTTTCAGCAGTCCCCTACGCCGCTGCGCTGCGCTGGCCAAAGCCCTTTTTCCCGAAGTCTCCATAACCGAAGATCCACGTTTGATGGAATTGGATTTTGGCTCTTGGGAGATGCTTGCTTGGGAGGCTATTCCCAAGGCAGAAATCACCCCTTGGATGGAAGACTTTGTCCAAGTCCCCTGCCCTTCAGGAGAAAGCTATCGGCAGCTTTATGACCGCTGCGTGGCCTTTATCACCGACCTCCAACAGCAAAAAACCGACAAGGCCATCATCATCACCCACGGAGGCCCCATTCGCGCCATCCACGCCCATTTCAATGATATCGCCCTGAAAGACTCCTTTTCACTGAAAGTGGAGTATGGGGAGGTTTTAAAATTGAAAGGTTGAAAAATTGGGTGATTCACCCTCGTTACAAACGAAGACGATGATAGAGCAGGGCATTTGGCGTGCCCTAAATAAAACAGCCATTTCCCATTCCCCTTACAACTTTCTCTCGCAACTACTTGCTTTTCAAAAAATAAAGTCATTTATCTACTGTCATAATACACTATGACACTAAAACAGTAGATAATGATTTTGTTAAACCAAATGAGTTTTGCTTACCGTAAGCAAGCTCCACTTTTCGACCAGATGGACTGGGAAGTCCAGCCCGGTCAGGTCATTGGGCTCCTAGGAAAAAACGGCGCTGGAAAATCCACCCTAATGGGACTTTTGGCAGGACTCTTAAAGCCAACATCCGGCGACATCCAAGTCAATGGATATCGGCCTTTTGGTCGCTCTCCCCTTTTCTTGCAGGAGTTGATTTTATTGCCGGAAGAGAACTTCCTTCCAGAAAAAAACACCATTCAGCGATACATAGGCTCACTGGCACCTTTCTATCCCCGCTTCGACAGGGAAAAAATGAACCAGTTGCAAAAGGATTTTGACTTGCCCTATGATCAGAAGCTCGGGAGCATGTCCTTTGGCCAGCGTAAGAAGTTCCTGATAGCTTTTGCCATTGCTTCGGGCTGTAAGCTTCTACTGCTGGATGAACCTACCAATGGCTTGGACATTCCTTCCAAAAGCCTCTTCCGGAAGATTGTCACAGCCAATATCGAGGAGGATCAAACGGTCATCATCAGCACCCATCAAGTGAAGGATGTCGAAAACCTCATTGACCGGGCAGTCATCGTCAACCACGGAAAGGTAATCTTCGATGAGGAAATGCTCTCCATTAGTGACCAATGGTATTTTGGTTTTGGTCCACAGGCGGATGAACACAGCGTATATGTAGAGAAAAGCATGGGAGGCTATCATTACGTGGCTCCTCTGAAATCCGCCCAGCAACCCTCCCAGATTTCCCTGGAATTGCTCTTCAATGCGGTCATCAACGATCGGATCCGTACTCCCAACACCATAAACGCCTAATCCCATGAAAAAAGAAAATGAATTCTTCAGCTTTAGCAGGTTTATACAACTGCTTAAATACGATTTTCAAAACAATCGATTTCATTACCTTACTGCTATTCCAGGAGCTATGTTGGCCCTTGGTATTATTTTATGGGTATTTTTCCCTGATTTTCACCTATCGCATGAACCCAGCTGGCGAGCTACCAACTTTCTTCCATTTATAATATTAGGGTATTTGATTTTTGGAATCCTCATCGCTGGCAATAGTTTTCCTGGCTTTAAATCTAAAACAGCTACCATAGGTTACCTGACATTGCCTGCTTCCACTTTCGAGAAATTCACGGCACAGTGGGTAATACGGATTCTACTGTTCATGGTCCTTTACCCCTTGATATTCAAGATCACCGCTAACCTCACAGCATCGCTATATATGGCCTTCCATAGTCCTCCGACAGCATCAGATTTCGCTGGCCAAATTGAGTACTTTACATTTGTAAAAGCATTCGATTTAGATCAGCCGGATAGAGCTGTTAACTTCTTTATCTGTACAATTGTAATTAGCTTCCCCACCCTAGGTATTTCATTGCTTTTTTTGACAAGTACATTTTTCAAAAAATGGAATGCGCTGCTTGGGCCTTTGAGTATACTTGTCCTTTTATTTGTAATACTATTTTACAACGTCACTATTTTTCACCTATTAGACCCCTTCAACAGTATTTTCTTGGGAAATGAAGTCAAACTCGAACATCCTAAAGTAATTAATAATACAGTTCCATTGGTTTTCTTTTCTGCCGTCTGCCTAGTTATTTTGCTATGCTTCATTTGCTGGCTAACCACCTACTTCCGCCTAAAAGAAAAACAAGTATAACCATGGAATTCAACGAATCCAGAAATATCTTCCTCCAGATCGCTGACTGGCTCTGTGACCAAATCCTCCAAGAGAAATTTGCTCCTGGCGAGCGGGTGCCTTCTGTCCGAGAGCTCGCAGAAGACATGGAAGTCAATCGCAACACGGTCATGCGTACCTATAGCATCCTCCAAGATCAAGAGATCCTGGACAATAAACGCGGCATTGGTTTCTTCGTAGCAGAAAAAGCCCCGCAAAAGATCCATCACCGGCAAAAAGCCGCTTTTATCGAACATGAGCTTCCCCTGCTGATCCACCGGGTACAAGTCCTTGGGCTTTCGGCGATGGATTTAAAACCACTTTTGAATATTTTAGATGAAAACAATCATGAAAACAAGTAATAAAATCCTTTTCGGCTTTGTGTTGTTTGCCTTGGTAGTACAGACCACCTGCATTGTCATCGCCAATAACAAGTCAAATGAAATAAATAAAAAAACTCCTGAAATACTCAAAGAAGTAGCCATGGACCGACCCATCTCCACGCTGAGCATCGATGCCGACTCTTGGGTAGATCTACATAAGAGCTCCGAGAACCACATAACAATAACAAGCCGAGGAGCTAAGCCTGAAGGAAACTACAATATCACTTTCTCCAATGACACCTGCTATATCCATTCATCAAAAGATGATTGGCGAGATAATATCCTGGTTAAGGTAAATTCAAACGATATCAAAAACATCATTATTAGAAAGGCAAATCGCACGACCGTTTATGGAAATTATGATTCGCTATTTGTAGATAATTGGGGATCCCGTTTCCAAATCTCCCAAAACAGCCATGTAAATTACCTCAATATCCACGGTATAAACCGTTCCGATAATGAGTTGGCCAATATAGACTTCCTTGACCTGGATTTACGAAATGCCAAAATCAATGGCGAAAACATCAAAAACCTGAACACCATAAACCTTCAGGACAAAAGTGAACTTATCATAAAAGGCATACCGACTTTTACAGAACTCAAAAAAGACAAAAACTCTAAAATCACGTTTCAATAGCTTTCTCAATGTGTTAAATTTGCTGTGCCCCAACCATCCTCGTTACAAGCCCCAATCATCCTCCTTTGTAACGAGGATGGTACAGCAGGGCATTTGAAGTGCCCCCAACGGCAACCGGTACCTTCAAAGATCATCACCTTTGCTGTTCGGGATTTGCAATCCCGAACCAAGATAATGGGGATTTGAAATCCCCCTATGCCCTATGTGAATTCACAGACATCACTAAGAACATAGGTTTTTAGCAACTTACAGACGTTAGCCTAACGGCTATGGTCTGTCGCTAGGTCGAGAAGTATGGCGAAGCAATCTCGTTTTCAAATGAGAGTGATTACTTCACTCCGCTGTTCCTGCATTTGCATGAAGTAATGATATGGATTTAATAATCGATACAGGTCAATAGAACTCGTATAATCCGTGGCTACATTTCGCACAAAACCAATCATTCACTTCAAATCAACACGCAAAATATCCCCATCCGCTGTCAGGTAAAGCCGCCGGTAATCGGCAGAAAAAGCACAGTTGGAAGTCAACTGCCCTGTATGGATCTTTGCCAGCACCTTGCCTCCGAGGTCAAAAACCCAAACTCCTCCAGGCCCAGTGGCAAACAAATAGCCTGCTGGATGCATCTCCATTCCATCCGGAAGGCCATTAGCTTCCTTGGCTTTTTCGGTAGCATCAAAGAACAATTCACGCTTTCCTACCTCACCCGACTCTTCTATCGCATAGCGAAACCAAGCGGCTTTTTTCTTATCTGAATTGGCCACAAACAGGTATTTTTCGTCTGGCGAAAGCGCTATTCCATTGGGCCTGGACAGTGAATCCACCAAGATCAAATCCCCATCATGCTTTAAACAATAAACACCCTGAAAAGACAATTCCTTCCCCACATATTGGGGTGGCAACCCATACGGAGGATCGGTAAAGTAAAGATTGCCTTCCTGATCAAAAACACCATCATTGGGACTGTTGAAGCGCTTGCCCTTATAGCTGTCTGCCAAACTGGAATACTCGGAAGATGGCGCATTCAGACCCGCCTTCATTTTGGCCACCCTTCGGTCTCCATGCTGCATCAGCACCAATTCCCCTTCATTGCTCAATAGCAATCCATTTGAACCTGGCTCTTTTCGTTTAGTTCCGTTCCCCGTATACCCAGAAGGAAAAAGGTAAGTACTGGTATCACCCTCTATGGTCATTTTATAAATCTTGTTTTGAGGTATATCGGAGAACAACAAGTAGCCTCCTCCTTCCTCCACCCAAAGCGGTCCCTCCACCCAGTCAAAGCCAGAAGCCATCCGCTCGATTTTGGCATCCGGCGAAATCACCTTCAAGGCTTGATCATCGAGGATGTTGATGGAAAAGGGTGAAGTCGATGCTGTTGTGGGTTGGTGTTGTATATTTTTGGATGTTTTGTTGGTTGAGCAGGCCATTGCTGCGCCAAGCAAACTTCCCATGAGAATTGGTTTTATGTTCATTTTCTTAAGCTATAATTTGAGAAATAATATAAATCAAGAACATGGCACTTACGCCAAAAACAAACGTACCTGCCGTCTGCACTTGGTACCCTTGCTTCACGTTCATTCCGGTCAGCTGGGTAAGTACCCAGAAAAAGCTATCGTTCACATGGGACGCCACCGATGATCCCGCTCCAATGGCCAACACGGTCATGGTCTGCATAAAAGCACTGTCAAGCCCCAGAAAGGACATCAATGGCGCACAAATAGATGCCGTCGTCACCAAGGCCACGGTACTGCTTCCTTGGGTGGTCTTTAGGCAAGCAGCCAAAAGAAAGGGCACAAAAAGCCCCCATTTTGCCCCTTCAAATCCTCCTGTAACCGCCTCTGCCAAGCCTGATTCCTGTAGCATTTTACCGAATATTCCGCCTGCACCGGTAATGAGAATGATCGGTGCAGCCACTTTCAAGGATTCGCCTATCCAGCCAGATGAAGAAAAGACGGTTTCATCCAGCTTTTTGGGCAATAACAAGGATAGGATCACTCCTACCAGCAACGCCATTACCGGTGTTCCCAAAAACAAGAATATGCGCACAAGAAAGCCATTTCCCGGATTCACGGTAGGGTATTCCAGTACCGATTTTACCAAGATCAATAGCAGGGGAATTAAAATGGCCAAAAGTGATTTCCACAAGGGAGGCTGTTCCTTAGCGGGAGTAACCACTTCTATCAAAACGGGGACACGGAGCTTATCGGCTACTTTTCGGGCATAAAAATAACATGGCACAAGAGCGATACTGCTCACCAATACCCCCCAAAGGATTACATCGCCCAAGTTGGCACCCAGAATCCCTGCCGCGGCAATTGGCCCGGGGGTGGGTGGTACCATCACATGGGAAGCCGTCAGTCCCATCGCCAAGGCCGCTGTCGTTCCGGCAAAGGACACGCCTGCTTTTTTTGAAAGCATCTTGTTCAAGGGGTTCATCATCATCAGGGCACTGTCCGCAAATACCGGTATAGACAGCACGTACCCTGTGAGCATCATCGCCAGGTGGATGGACTTTTTCCCGATCAACTGCAATATCCGATTGGCCATGACCAATGCCCCACCCGACTTTTCCAGGATGGTACCGATCGTCACACCAAAAAGAATAATCAAGCCGATTTTTCCCAAAATCTCCCCAAAACCTATATTGATCGCTTCTACCATTTGCTCGGCGGACATCCCTGCTGCAAAACCATAAGTAAGTGCTGCCAGCAGTAACATAAAAAAGGGATGTACTTTAAATTTGACGATCCCCGTAATCAGTACCGCCAGCGAAAGGATCAAAGCAATCAAATAGGTCATTGGAGTTTAGGGTTATGGGTTTTAAGGTTGTATGTTGTAAGGTTATAAGGTTGAAAGGGTTGGTAGCGTTCACCTATCGATTTAGCAGCTCCCTTCCGTTCCCTTCGGCTACGCTCAGGGAGCGGAAGGGAGCGGAAGGGAGCGGAGCCGCGGGTCCCTGAACGTACGCTGTGGATCCCTGAGCGAAGCCGTAGATCCCTGAGCGGAGCCGTGGGTCCCTGAGCGTACTCTGTGGGTCCCTGAGCGGAGCCGAAGGGGCACTTGTACTTAATACTCCCATCACCATTCGGCAAAGTTCCCATCGGTATTTCTCCAAATGGGGTTGGCCCAGCTGTGGCCTATTTTCTGTCCTTCCCGCAATTTGTCTTCATCCATCTCCACACCCAGTCCCGGTCGATCAAATAGCGCGATAAATCCATCTTTCAGCTCAAAGACCTCTGGGTTTTTGACAAAATCCAACAGGTCAAAACCTTGGTTATAGTGAATTCCCAAGCTGCTTTCCTGGATGATTGCATTGGCAGAGACAAAATCCACATGCAGTGCTGAGGCCAAAGAAATCGGCCCCAAGGGACAGTGCGGTGCCAAGGTAACATCATAAGCTTCCGCCATGGCAGCAATCCTGCGCACTTCGGAGATTCCACCAGCGTGGCTCAGGTCCGGCTGAATGATATCCACCACGCCTTGGTGCAGGATTTCCTTGAAATCCCACCGTGAAAACATCCGCTCTCCCGTGGCAATGGGAATGGATGAATAGCTATAAATATGCCTTAAAGCATCGTTGTTTTCGGCCAGTACCGGCTCTTCGATAAACATGGGGTTAAATGGGGTCAACTCATCAATGAGCCGCTTGACCATGGGCTTATGCACGCGACCATGAAAGTCAAGGCCAATATCCAACTGGTCACCAAAATGCTCACGAATCAACTGTATATTTTCGACCACTTTCTTTGTCTCCTTGACAGAAGAGACCCAGTCCATCTCACCGGTAGCATTCATTTTGACGGCTTTGTATCCGGCATCCACCTTTTCTTGCGCTTGTTCCAAAACCACCTCGGGATGGTCTCCTCCGATCCAGCAGTACATTTTCATCTTTTGGCGCACCGCCCCTCCCAGCAGTTCATACACCGGCACGTTCAGGTATTTGCCTTTGATATCCCAAAGTGCCTGGTCGATGCCTGAAATCGCACTCATCAGGATCGGCCCTCCACGGTAAAATCCACCCCTGTAGAGCACTTGCCAAATGTCCTCGATCTCATTGGCCTGTCTTCCGATCAGGTATTGTTCCATCTCCTTGACACATGCCGCTACGGTGTCTGCCTTTCCTTCTACTACTGGCTCCCCCCACCCGATCAATCCTGACTCGGTGGTGATTTTTACAAAAAGCCATCTTGGCGGCACTTTGAATAGTTCAATACGTGCAATGGCTAACTCCTTATTCATATTGTTTTATTTTTTCTACGTACTTCCTGGCATTGTGGGCGACTATCTCTTCGGTGAGCTTCAGTCCATCGATATGTGTCAATACACTGCCCAAGCCTAGCCCATCGGCCCCTGCTTCCATCCATTTCTCCATGTTCTCCAAATGGATACCTCCAACGGCAAAAAAACGAACCTTATCAAAAGGTGCTTTGATCGCCTTTAAATAGCTCGGACCAAAATTCCCTGCGGGAAATAGCTTTATAATATCTGCCCCCTGTTCTATCGCTGCACCTACTTCTGTGGGAGTCAATGCGCCCATGACGACCGGAATATCGTGATCATGTGCTACAGAAATGACTCCAGCATGGGTGTTTGGGGAGACCAAAAACTGCGCTCCCGCATCTATGGCCTTTATGGCCAAATCCCTGTTGGCCACCGTTCCGGCACCGATCAAAATGTTGGGGTATCGCTTCCTGTTTTCCTTGATCATGACTGCAAAGTCAGGACTGTTGGTGGTGATTTCCAGCACCTTGATGCCTCCTGCCACTAGCCCCGCGATCAACACCGGAACGGTATCTGCATCATTGACACGGACGATCGCTATGAGTTTCTCCTGAAGGATAATTTCAGCTATTTCTTCTCTGTTCATACTTTATGCTCGATCAATGGATTTGGTAAAATGAAGGTAGTTTTTGCGGGTATCATGCAAATGCTTTTCCATCGCTTCCTGAGCTCCAAAAGGATCTTGCCGGATTACTGCTTCCAAGACATGCTGGTGGTGCTTGAGCATATTGGCTTTTTCCGCTTCCAGGTTCCCGGATGCGGGTTTGGCAAAGACATTCATCTTGAATTTTGGCATCAGGCTAAAAACAGGGCTCAGCAGCAATTCCAGCACGCTATTATCCGTAATGGAAAGTAGAATCCGATGAAAGTCGTTATCCAGTTCTGCTTCGGTCTTTTTATCTGCCAATTCACAGTCCCTCATCGCTATCATATTTTTCTCCAACAGCTGAATATCTCTTTCGCTACGCTTCATGGCTGCTTCAGCAGCGATTCTGGGCTCTAGCACACGCCTCGCCTCTATCGTCTGCAACATCAAATCCTTGTCGGAGGAAAGTTCAAAGAACATATTTAGCATCTCCGAGGCATTCTGGACGCTCACTTCTGAGACAAAAGCACCACTGCCTTTTTTTACTTTGACCATTCCACGTGCAATTAGCGTCTTAATGGCCTCTCTAATGGCAGTCCTACTGACATTAAAAATCTTGCATAGCTCATTCTCCGTGGGAATCCTTTCCCCTGGAAGGTATTTCCCTTCCTTGATGGATCGCATCAGGGCTTCCTCCACTTGGGCACTCAGGGATTTCCGTTTACCTATCTCACTAAACTCCATGTATAAATGATTTTCTCCAAGGTATTAATTTGTCATACATCATACAAGTTATGCCGGTTTAAAAATTGTAGGGATGGTTTTCTCTTTAATTTCCCAATCCAATCCCCCCCTCGCAAACTCCTGACTTCACCCTTTGACACCCAGAGGACAGGACTCAGGAACAGTTTATATGGAGTCAAAAACTCAACAAGACTCAACCCTTGCCAATGCTAGAGCAAAGCTCCACCAAAACCACTTACTAAAACCTTCTAATGTTCCTCCTTGCTCCAAAACAACCCCACCTAACCTCCCCTAAAAGGGGAGGACTCAATACATTTGTCTCAAATCTCAAGTCTCACTTCTCAAGACTTAATACTACCTCCCCCCCAATGCAGAACAGTTTTCCGGGAACTATGTGTTTTTTTTGAGTGAAATTGGTACTTACAACCCATAACATTCAATGACAATAAATATGATACCCCAACGCATGCAAGCGTGTGTAGCCAAATCGACATGGTTACTTTTTATGTTCATGGCCTTTGGCCTTAATGCCCAGCAAACAGAGCAACAATTCCTCAGCGGTACCGACAGCAAAAACACCGTAGAATGGGATTTTTTCTGCACTGGAGGCAGAAACAGCGGTGAATGGACCACGATCAATGTCCCTTCCCATTGGGAACAAGAAGGTTTTGGCACCTATAACTATGGCCGAGATTATGTGACATACGGCAAAAATTTTCAATTTGCCGATGAACAAGGCAAGTACAAACACACTTTTACCGTACCGGAAGATTGGCAAGGCAAAACCATCGAACTGGTTTTTGAAGGCTCCATGACCGATACGGAAGTAAAAGTGAACGGGCAGTTGGCTGGTGATATCCACCAAGGCGCCTTCTACCGATTTAAATATGACATCACCGACAAACTCAAATTTGGCGAAGAAAACCTTTTGGAAGTCACCGTGAGCAAAATGTCAGCTGACCATTCGGTCAACCGTGCCGAGCGATATGCCGATTACTGGATCTTTGGCGGTATTTTCAGGCCAGTTTACTTAGAGGCCATGCCAAAGCAGCATATCGCCCAAGCGGCCATCACAGCCGAAGCGGATGGCTCATTTAGCGCAGAAGTAACCCTCGAAGGCTTGGAAAAAAATGCCGAACTGGCCGCCACCATCACCGATCAATCCGGTAACGTCGTCAGCCAATTTATAACCAATGCTAAAAAGAATGACAAGAAGGTCGTTATTTCTGATAAATTGGACGAGGTAAACACTTGGACTTCAGAATCGCCCAACCTCTACCACCTTACACTGAGCTTGGAGCATAAGGGAGAACAGCTACATAAAATCCATGAGCGTTTTGGCTTCCGAACCATCGAGATCAAACAAGGTGATGGCATTTATGTGAATGGCACCAAAATCAAACTCAAAGGTGTCAACAGACATGCTTTCTGGCCCGAAACGGGGCGGTCTTTGACACCAGCAATCAACCTAAACGACGTCCTCTTGATCAAAGAGATGAACATGAATGCGGTGAGAACGGCACATTATCCTCCTGACCCTTCCTTTTTGGACTACTGTGACAGCTTGGGGCTATATGTGATGGACGAACTGGCAGGATGGCAAAATGCCTACGACACGGCTCCAGGTGAGAAATTGGTCAAAGAACTGGTCGAGAGAGACCTCAACCACCCTTCCATCCTCTTCTGGAGCAATGGTAATGAAGGCGGTACCAACAAGGAATTGGACGATGATTTTGGGATGTACGACCCTTCGGGACGGCCGGTGCTTCATGCCCATCACCGCCCTGGCAATTCCCACAATGACGTGGACACTGACCACTATGAAAATTATAAAAGCCTTCAAAGCAAACTGCAGGACACACTCATCTACATGCCTACCGAATTCCTCCATGGCCAAGATGATGGTGGTGGTGCTTCCGGGCTTACTGATTATTGGGAGCTGATGTGGAAATCCAAGATGTCAGCAGGAGGCTTCCTTTGGGTGCTGTCCGATGAAGGCATCATCAGAACGGACATTCACAACAAAATCGACGTCAACAGGCTCAATGCCCCAGACGGATTGGTTGGTCCGTTCCGTCAGAAGGAAGGCAGCGTTTACGCCATCAAAGAGATTTATTCACCCGTTCATATTGCAGCCATTAATGATATTGCTACTTGGGACGGTGTACTTCAGCTCGAAAACCGCTACCATTTCACCAATCTTGCCGAGGTCACCTTCGACTGGAAGTTGGTAACGTTTAATGCCATCGGGAATCCCCAAACCGGCTATAAAACGCTGCAATCAGGCCAACTTCAAGGTCCAGACTTGGCACCTACTGCTTCTGGCACGCTACAGCTGCCTTTACCGTCCAACTATAATGAGCAAGATGCGCTGATGCTCACCGCTACCGACCCACATGGTGAGGAAATCTACACCTGGTCTTGGCGTCTACAGCCCAACCGGCAATTGATCCAAGAAACCATCATGGCCAAAGGAGATGAAGCCAGCAAAGTAGAGGACAAAGACAGCGTCTTGACCATTAGCGGAGGCCGATTTGCCTTGACGTTCAATAAGGCCGATGGAAAGCTGATCAACATCAAGAAGCCATCCGGCCCAGAACTATCCTTTGGCAATGGCCCAGTATTCACAGAAGGAGAAATCAGTGTCAACGACGTCTCCTATGAAGAGAAAGACGGTACAGCCGTGTTTAGGGTAAACTATGATGGAGCAATGAAATATGCCGAATGGAGCATTGCCGACAATGGCTGGGTGACGCTTGATTATGAATATGAATTACCTGAAGGGGATTATGCTTATCCGGGCATCAGCTTTGACTACCCCGAGGCCAATGTCATCAGTGCCAAGTGGCTGGGCAAAGGACCTTTCCGTGTATGGAAAAACCGCCCTCAAGGAAGATTTGACCTGCATCAAAACATGTACAACGACACCCACACCGGTGCCACTCCATGGGAATACCCTGAATTCAAAGGGTACTTTGGCGATGTAGCCTGGATGGAAATCAACACCGCTCAAGGGAAGTTCTACGTGGTGGCCAAAGAGCCCAATCTCTACGTCCGTTTATTTGACTTCTATGGCATATCAGGCCCCAAAGGTCACCCTGCATTGCCCAACGGCGACATTTCCTTCTTGGACGCAATTCCTGCTCTGGGTAGTAAGCTCGCACTTGGGATCACCGGAAATGCCGGGGTCTATGGCCCAATGGGCGAAAACACCCATATGGATGGCCCTGTCAAAAGAACATTATATTTCTATTTTGGCATACTGCAAGACTGACCAATAACTACCATCTATCACTTAACCACCAAAGGGGCTACCTCATAAGTTGTCTTTTCGATGCTTAGGAAAATCTCAATACAATTTCTTTAGGAATTTGTAGTTGGGATGCCTTTCCTAACCGCATCGGAGCCAGACGATTCCGACTTATGGGCGTAGCCTCTTTTTGCTTTTTTGCACTTGATCCTATTTCTATACCATTACCATGGGTTATGATCGATAAAAATAAGAATGGGCTGGTAACCCAAAGTTATAGGCCAATTACCAAAACCTTCTTTATTTTTGCATTGCAATCAATGTAATCCACCAGTGAAAAAAGTCAATCGAGGATATCGAAAAGCCCGTTACGTAGTTTACAAGCAAACCATTCTTAACCCCATCGATCATCTTTGGACATTTTTGGGTGGCTTTTTGGGGATCGGTTGCATTGCTTTTATCCAGTCGGAACTGCATCAGTTTGGGGCATTGGAAAAGGTTTTTCTGATTGGCTCCTTTGGTGCTTCGGCAGTGTTGGTTTACGGTGCCACCAACAGTCCCTTGGCCCAGCCTCGAAACCTGATCCTAGGACACACGGTCAGTGCTTTTGTAGGTGTTACGGTGATGAAGACTATTGGCCAACTGGACATCTTCTGGCTGACCTGTGCCACGGCGGTTTCCCTGGCCATCATCGCCATGCAAATCCTAAAAGCACTCCATCCGCCTGGCGGAGCCACTGCCCTGATTGCCGTTATCGGCACCCCTAAAGTAAAAGAACTTGGCTTTTTCTATGTGCTCAGCCCAGTATTTACTGGTGCGCTCATCTTGCTATTGATCGCTCTCTTGATCAATAACATCCCCAAAGACCGCCACTATCCCTACAATCCAAAAGTATCTCCCTATATGGGAAGAAGAAAAAAGTATTGGCACAATATTCAGCGGACACTGGGGATTCGGTAGTTTTTTTGGTATGTGGTATTTAATATATGGTATGTAGTATTTGGTATGTGGTATTTGGTATGTCGTCATCGTATTTGGTACCTCGTACATTGTACTATGAGGCACACTGTCCACCGTTAATGGTAGCATCCCAGGGCAAACGCATTTAAAAAAAATATTCCTATTTGCATTTATATCTGCCGTTCCTACGGAACTTACACTTTTGTGTGTAATCATTTTTTGTTGTCACCTGCACCTTCTATATGGCCCTCCGCCAAAGGCGGATTAGGCAGGATGCTCAGTTGCTAATGCATATTCAGGGTATAACCTCAACCAAATCAACTCATCATTCTTTCAGCCCATCCCGCCATTCGGTAAGATAGGCTACTGCGGTTTCCAATGTACAAATCGGGGCAAAGTGCCAGCGGCACGATAAATTTTGTAACCTGCGGATTCATCCGCAGGAGCTTAAGCTCTCCTCAACCTCCCGAAGGAGTGCCAGCGGCACGGATGATAGCTATGCCTACACGAAAATTGTTTCCCTTCAAAACACTAAACGCGTTTGCCCTGGGTAGCATCCAATGTATTTGGCTATTGAAATAGGTCACACAAGCTTAGGCGTAAACACCAGCGCGGAGAGCGCATTCTCATTGACAGCATGCATGCCTTGCTCCTATAAAATCAACGATCATAAACCAAGGCCAAGTTATCGGATACTGCTCGCCGGTAACTTGGCCCTCAAAATTGCTTAGTTTTGGTCCCGTTCATTACTTTTAGTCACGAAAACCAAGTCACGGGAGCCTTTTTGCTTTTGGATATTGGTTCAGTTTTGCTACTAAGGCTTTGATTACTTCTGGATTTTCTGCCGCAATGTTCTTCGTCTCTTGATCATCTTCCTGATAGTCATAAAGTTCATAGATCACTTCTTTACCTTTATCTTGCGTATGCGTCCAGCGCACCATTCTATAGCGGTCCGTTCTAATGGCTTCGCCCAAATATCCTCCACGATTGTAGGCATGGTAAGCGTGGTCCTTGATGATGGTCTGGCCATTGCTCAAGGTCGGTGATAGGTCTATACCATCAATCGGCTGAGGGCCCTTAGGGCGATCCAAACCTGCCAGAGAGGCCAAGGTCGGGAAGATATCCACTGTTTCGGCAAACTGCTTGGTACTGCTTCCACTGGCCGTCACACCAGGCGCCCTGAAAATGATCGGAATTCGATTGGCCTGCTCATAGTTGGTGTGCTTGGTCCAGATGGCGTGATCTCCTAGGTGCCACCCATGGTCACCCCAAAGCACCACAATGGTGTTTTCATCCATATCCAATCGCTCCAATTCCCTCAGCACTTTGCCCACCTGGGCATCCATATAGGTCAAACTGGCATAATAGCCATGAATCAGCTTTCGCTGCAAATCATCTTCATAAATGTGCTGATGGTTAGGAATAGGAAAAAACTGGTTGATCTCCCCTCCTCTTTTGACGGCAAAATCAGGAGCTCCCTCGGGGCCTTCTTCAAATTCTGCTAACGGAAGACTTTCCGGGTCATACATGTCCCAGTATTTTTTGGGTACACTGAAGGGCAAATGCGGACGGGCAAAACCTACCGCCATAAAAAACGGCTGGTCAGTATCCTTGCTCAGGTCCCGTAAGCGGTCAATGGCATGGCGCGCCACACGTCCATCAGCATACGCTTCATCGGTCACATCTGGACTTTCCCACGCCGCTCCCCTTGGCAGTTCATGGTTAGGCGGAGTCCCTTCGATGTACATAGGTGTGTTTTCGAAAAAAGCCTCTTCACGGGTCAGCTGTCCATTGGTGCTTTCTGGATCCACATATTCAATCACTTTTTCTTTCCAGTGAGGAATACTCCAGGAAGCCGCGTCATTGGTATTGCCATGGCCGATATGGAAGACTTTGCCCATGGACTCGGCATGATAGCCTGCCGACCTGAAATACTGCGGCATGGTCACCGCATCGGGAATGACATCTCTAAATTCCTTGCCAAAATCATATAGCCCCGTGCTCGTAGAGCGAGCGCCCAAGATCAAATTATAACGGCTGGAAACACAAACAGCCTGATTACAATAGGCCTGGTCAAAGCGCATCCCGCTATTGGCCAATCCGTCAATATTAGGACTGATGGCATGCTCATCTCCATACACTCCCAAATTAGGCTTGAGATCATCCACAAGGATCAACAGGATATTGGGCTTTTCTTGTTGTTGGGCCATCGCTGAGGTCGCTGCAAAAAGCAGTATCACCAAAGGAACCCAACTCTTAATTACTGTTAAACAACTCTCTTTCATAGGATATTTTTAGCTTAATCTTTGTTACTTTTTTAAAGCTTCATAACTGACTCATAATCTATTGGTCTTCGTCATGGTCTCCCCGGCTATAATTACGAGAAAGAAGAACGACAATGAAGCCATCTCATCTATCGAACATGAGATTGCTTCACTCCACTACCGTTCCGTTGGCAATGACATTTTTTTATCATTTTATGGAAACCTCGACCCTACTCAAACTGCTGTGCTTCATCGGGCCCAGGTTGGGCATAATCAGGGTCAAGTGCACGGATATAGATTTCACCATCATCCAGCACCTTCACTTCTAGTGGTACAATGGTCGTCCCCTGTTCATTGATGGTTTGGGCAGTTTGTCCTAAATCCTTGTTTTGGACACCTTCTTTGTCAACTGGCGGTACATTTCCATTGTAAAATGCCGTGCACCACCACCTTCCTTCCTTGTCCTGAAAGGGAGTGCCATGTCCCAAAAAGCGTCCAACAAACTTCCTTGGCCCATAAGGCCCCGTGATGTTATCCGCCGTGCAATAATAAAGGTTATAGGATCCTTTCCGCATCTTGTCAGTAGACCAAGCGGTACCAAAATGCACGTATTTATCTCCTATTTTCCTTAAGGTCGCTCCCTCATGACCGATTACCCGATCAGAAGGGTCGATCCGTTTTGGCTCGGCTGCAAGTCCAGAGAAATCCGGTTGGATAGGTGCTATGAAGGTATTTCCCCAAAGCAAATACCAAGTACCGTCATCGTCTTTGAACAAACTTGGGTCATGCTTGTTCCGCATATCATCCCCCATGGGAAAGGAAAAAGGCCCAGACATGTCCTCACCTTCGGAGACCGCTAGGTTGGCTCCTCCCTTTACTGGATCTGGAGAAGTGTGTACGTAGATCCACTTGCCGTCTACATGGTACAGTTCAGGCGCCCACAGCCTCCAATCGCTGGCCGGCTTTTCGTTCAGTTTATCCGGCATTTTTTTGGCCCAATAGCCTTCCGCAAGGTCAAAAGGCTCCCCAAGCGACTCCCAATTTAGCAGGTCTGCACTTCTCCAGACCCTGATCTTATGCCCCACTATACTAGGAGTACCAAACAACTCCCTATTTTGGGCATCTAGGCCCGTATTATAAGGTTCTGTTTCCTCTCGCGGATCATCGGGCAAGGGTGTAGTTCCTGTCAGGTAGTAATAGCCATCATTGTCCAAATAAATATAAGGATCGCGAATCCATCCTTCTTTCAAATAAATGGCCTCATCATGCTGCTCAAAGATGGCTTTCTTTGAATGCTGCCCGCAACCTGATAATGCCAGTGCTCCTCCGAACAGGGCTAATACAACTTGCTTCTTAATGTTCATTTTTACGTTCTTGTATGGTTGTTCCATTGGGTTTGGGACCAGGAAAGTAGTAAGGCTGCTTGTACAGCTTTTGCTCATCGCCTTGTGCTTCCATCCAGTGGTCCAATTGCTTTTTCATTTTTGCCACTAGGGGCTGATATGCCGCTTCATTGGCGAGATTGTGCTGTTCGTTGGGGTCATTGGCGAGGTCGTAAAACTCCACTGCTGGACGGACAAAATACCGCTGGACCACCGCAGCGGCCAAGGGATCCTGAGCGGCTTGCTCCTCCCAACTGTCCCAAAAAGCTCCCGCTCCGTCCTTACGCAAAATATCCGAATGATTGGTGTGATAGGCATTGGGTGTCAGGTTGATGATGAGCTTGTATCGCTCATCACGAATACTGCGCATCGGATACACGTTGAAGTTGCCATCACCAGTGTGGGTGGTGTAGATTTCATCCCTAAAATCATTGGTATTCCCTTTTAGCACTTCCAAAAAGGACTTCCCGTCCAATTTTTGGGGAATTTCACTATCTGAAACATCCAGCAGTGTGGGCAAAATATCCACCCAACTGACCATCGCACCTGTTCTGGATCCAGGGGTAATTTTACCAGGCCACTTTACGATTAATGGTGTCCGGATACCGGCATCATACAGGTTCCACTTCCCAAATGGCCACTGTGCTCCATGGTCACTGGTAAAGAGTGTAAGGGTATTGTCTCCCAACATGTCATCGAAGTAATCCAAAACCTGGCCCATTTCACTATCCATTCCGCTCACATCGGTATAATACCGCGCCCGATGCTCTCGAGTAGTTTTGGTGTTAATATAATAAGGGGGCAAGTCCACTTCCCCGGGATCATACTCCAGCTTATCGGTCCACCAAACATGTGGCCTCCGGTCTCCTACAAAAATGCAGACAGGCCCTTCTACCTTGGTACTATCAAAGTAACCGCTGATATTATCGTACAGGTTTACCTGCTCATCATGGTGAAAGTCAAAACCGCACTTTTCATTCCCTCCATAATGGGCGACCTTTCCAAAAGCAAAAACGGAATAACCATTGTCCTTAAGCTGGTCGATCAAATACGGAATAGCTGGTTTGGGGTATGCATGATTTACCTCTGCGCCATTCCTGGCCGGCATCAGACCCGTTAACAAAGCAGCCCTACTTGGTGCACAGGAAGGTGACGCCACAAAAGCATTGTCAAAGGTCATTCCTTCTTGGCTCAGTTTTTCAAGTATTGGCGTCTTCACCACCTCTGCTCCATACACCGACACATCCAAATACCCAAGGTCATCGGATAGATAAACGATCATATCGGGTTGTTGCCTAGCTGCTGATTTGGGAATGATGAAAACACTCAACAGCAAGCAATATCCACAAATGGATATTACACGCCAAAGGCCTCTCGAAACAGGCTGAATAAAGGTGGTGGTACTTTTTAGGTTATTTGGTTTCATTGTGTAATGGTACTGGTCATTGGTCTAAAATTTAAAGATGCTGATTCCATCGCTGGATAGCTGCCATAAATCTTTCAATTACTATCAAAAATTCGTCAAAACCGCTAATTATTGGTAGGATAGGCTAGAAAACAGGTATGTCATTAAGCCTACCTGTTCCCTAACAACCCCACCTAACCTCCCCGCCGTGGCGGGGAGGATTCTCATGTCTCATGTCTCAATACTCAAGTCTCATATCTCCAGATTAACATCTCAAGACTAGTCTCCCCTTAATACCCATCATTCTGCACCAGCATCTCATTGGCATCTAGGGCCGCTTGGGGAATCGGGAAAAGCACATGGGTAGGCTTGGCATTGGTAACTCCCCGATCAATGGCAGAAGACACAAAAGTCCCCATCCTGATCTGGTCTTCACGGCGTTTGCCTTCGGTATAAAACTCCCAAGCCCGCTCATTGAGCAAGTGCTTCCTTAATTGTACAGTAGAAGTGAAATCACTCAACTCCAACGGATCCAGCTCAGCCCGCTCCCTGACCATATTGATCAGATCGATAGAGGTTTGATTAGGGCCATTCAGCTCATTGAGGGCTTCCGCCCGGCTCAGGAGAATATCCGAATAGCGCACTCCTGGCACATCATTACCATGCTCATTGCCAAGTCCATTGGGATCAGGCCAATATTTCAAAGAACGGGTATTGTTGTTGTTCAGCAAAGAAACGGTATTTCCTTGGCCATTGATATAGCTGTCGATGATCAGGTCCATTCTCGCATCGCCTTCTTCAAAGGAATTGTAAAAGCTATCATACAATCGGTACTGTGCTGCCCAATTCCTCCAAGAGGTCAAGAAAGTCAATCCTGTTTTGGGATCGTTGGCAAATCCTTCTGGAAATGCCCCATTGATATAGTTGTTTCCGGGACTATTGGCGATCTGGGGATATGCTAGGATAAACTCCGAATTTCGCTCGTTTTCTACCCTAAAAAGCATCGCATAATCAGGATACAGACTATAATCCCCCATATCCATCACCTCCTGGGCCATATCGGCAGCTTTTTGCCATTGTTTGGTATTGAGATAAAACTTTGTCAAAAGTGCTCTGGCACCTCCGTTTGTGGCACGGCCATAGGCTTGTTCTTCACCTGGTGCCGGCAGACTGGGAATCACCGCAAGCAGCTCTGACTCTATAAACTGCCGCATATCTTCTTCCGAAGGTCGAGCCAAGTAAATTTCATCATCTGGACTTTGCCGTAACGGCACCGGACCAAACCAAGAATGCAGATAGTAATAGCTCAACGCCCTTACAAATCTCGCTTCAGCAGCATAAGTTTGTTTCAGCTCATCTCCAATATTGGCCGCTTCCACATTTTCCAATACTACATTGGCATTTCGGATGGCACGATATGGCTTCAACCACATATCACCGTACATCCAGCCCACCGAGGCATCCCAGGTGAAGTCGATCATCAGGACGGCAGTCCGGTTTTCACCTCCGCCAGTTTCCCATTCGATATCGGTGCACCATTCTTCGATATTCCGCACGCTGTGGTGGGAGTAGCCGTTTAGGTATCCCTCTGCATAGGCCGCGTCCAAGGTGGATTTCATTCCCTCTTGGGTGGTAAGGAAATTTTCCGGGGCCATTTGGGAGTATAGTTCCTCGTCCAGCATATCCGAACAAGCGCACATCATTCCCATCCCCAGTGCGATCAGTTTATATTTTAGTATTTTCATTGTTTTCATCGGTTTTCCTGTTTAAAATCCAAGTTTTACCCCTAGCAAGAATGACATCGCTGTAGGATAGGCATTATAATCGATCCGGATATTGGCATTGCCATTTGGGTTGACTGCCGGATCCACACCATCATACTTGGTGATGGTAAACAAATTGGTACCTGTCACGTACACCTGTGCATTGCGGAAGGTATTGCTCTGCATAGGAATGGTGTAGTTTAGCGTAACGGTATTCAACCGTAGATAAGAAGCATCCTGAATGGTGTAGGAGTTGACTTCTTTTTGTCCCTGCGCCGTTGGATTGACAAAGGAAGGATATTCATTGGATGGATTTTCTGGTGTCCATCTGTTGAGGTAAGGCTCTGCAAACTTATTTCTTCTAAAGTTGATCGGGAAATAGGTATCCACAAGGTTATTGTTCAGCATGCTGATACCGTGTACCCCTTCGAAGAAAACATACAGACTGAATCCCTTGTACTCAAAGGTATTGGCTATAGAGTAAGTCAAGTCTGGGAATGAATTGCCCAGTACTTCCCTATCGTCAGCATTTACCGTTTGATCACCGTTGATATCACGGAATTTAAGATCTCCAGGCTCCACATTATCAGTAGTTTGGTCAAAATCATCACCTTCCTGCCATACACCGTCTACTTGGTAGCCATAGAAGGAATACATCGGTAAACCCTCTTGGATTTTCCAAATCTGGTTGGCAAAACCTGCACCTCCACCAATAATCTGCCCTACTCCGCCAAGGCTGGTCACTTCATTTTTTATGGTAGCCAGATTAAGCGTTGTGGTCCATGTAAATTCCCCGTCAAAGTTGACCGAGGTGATGGCTGCCTCGATACCAGAATTCTTCACACTTCCTATATTGGTAATCCTGTTGGTATATCCTGTAGAGGTAGGGATGGGCAGGAAAAGGAGCATATCATAGGTATTCTTCCTAAAATAATCCAAACTACCAAAAACCCGGTCCCTAAACAGCCCAAAATCCAATCCGATGTCCCACTGCTCGGTAGTCTCCCACTTCAAGTCAGGATTGGGAATACGGGCAGGCTGGGTAGTGGATACTTTCTGATCATTGAAAACGGCATCAGGTCCAGGCACGAAGGTACTGATGGAAAGATAGTTGCCTATTTCTTGGTTTCCGGTCTGCCCCCAGCTGGCCCTGAACTTGAAGGTACTCAAGGCCTCCAAATCCTGCATAAAGGACTCTTCTTTCACCTTCCATGCAAAAGCACCAGATGGGAAATAACCGAATTTGTTGTTTTCACCAAACCTCGATGAACCATCTATCCGTAGTGTTCCTGTAAACAAGTACTTATCTTTCAAGGTATAGTTTACCCTGCCCAAATAAGAAAGCAAACGGTTGGTGGCCTTAAAGCTGTTGATATTGAACTGGGTAGGATCTCCCAAGCCGATATTGTCCGTACCGGTAGCATCAGAAGGAAAACTCTTGCCATGACTGGCAGTATTGGACATGGAGAATTTTTGGGTGGTCACCCCTGCCAGGGCGGTAAGATGATGGTCATCAAAGGTCTTGTCATAAGTCGTCGTCAATTCCATCAGGTAATTGGACTGCCGCTCTTGCAGAATGGTCGCGATGCCACCGTTGGCCAGCCCATCCAAGGTCGAACGGTCGATGTACACATCCTTACGCTGATTGGTCACATCTGTTCCGAAATTCACCTTTACCGACCATTCTGGTAGAATTTTATAGTTGGCATACGTTACAGCCATATTACGATACCGCTCGATCATGGCATTTTTGCCGAAGGCCAAGGCCAACGGGTTATCGATAGAGATATATGGAGAGATCCTATAGCGGCCATCATCCCCATAAATGCTCAATGTCGGGTCGAAATTATAGGCCGCATACAGGGCTCCATTGTTTTCATTCACTCCAAAGGACTGTGCAGGCACCTGATCATTTTCACTGAAAGAGGTATTCATGTTCAATCCCACCGTCAATCGATCCGAAAATTTGGTTTCGAGATTTAACCGGGCACTGTAGCGCTCAAAAGCAGAACTCTTGACCACTCCTTGTTGATTAAAGTAGTTCAGCGCAGCAAAGTAATTGGTTTTTTCATTGCCTCCTGAAAAAGACAGGTTTTGATTGGTCACTGGTGCACTGGTACGGAAGAGTTCATCCTGCCAGTCCGTTCCGCCTTCTTCGATGATATCCACCGTTTGGTCGGCTATTCCGCCACCATCGGCAATGATATCGTTCATCACCATTTGGTATTCCGTTGCGCTAAGTACATCCAATCTATTGGCAATATTCTGGACACCTACATAGCCGTCATAATTGATCCTCATCTGTCCGGATTTACCCTTTTTGGTAGTCACCATGATTACGCCATTGGCACCTCTGGCACCATAAATGGCCGTTGCGGAAGCATCCTTCAAAATCTCAATCGACTCAATGTCGTTGGGGTTTATAGCTGCCAATGGGTTGGTAGGTGATCGGGTATCAGGATAATTGCCTCCACCTCCAGCTGTCATCGACGAATTGTCGATGGGCAATCCATCGATCACGTACAATGGCCCCGTACCGGCATTGACAGAACTGGCTCCTCGGATGCTGATGGAAACGCCTCCACCAGGTTCTGAGCTGTTTTGTACCACATTGACACCTGCGGCCTTGCCTTTCAGGAGCTGGTCCACAGAGGTATTGACACCTTGGTTTTGCTCATCTGATCGCAAGGAAACGACAGAACCTGTCAAATCACTCTTTTTCACAGTACCGTACCCTACCACTACCACTTCTTCCAAGGCTTGGGTATCCTCTTTCATGACCACGTCGATGCTGGTTTGGTTTCCGATCTGTACCCGCTGGGTCTCAAAACCGATAAAGGAAAATATCAACACATCTCCTTCTTCAGCTGTGATCTTATAGTTTCCTTCCAGGTCCGTAACGGTACCTTTTCCAGAACTTTCGATCTTGACGGTCAATCCCGGCAAGGCCATTCCCTCTTCATCGACTACTTTACCTTTGATGGTCACTTCTGCAGCTTCTTTGATCGCTACTTTTTCGCTATTCTCATTTTCACTTACGTGAATATTGTTGTTGATCTGCGTAAAACTCAGACCACTTTCACGGGACAAAATGACCAGCAAGTCATATACTGACCCTGTAAAACCATCAGAAACTACCCGCTGGCCAGTATCGATACCATTGGTATCAAAAGTGAATCTAAAGTCTGTCTTACGCTCCAAGTCATCCATAACTGCCTGCAGGGACTTATTCTGCAGACGGACATCCACACGCACATCTTCAATGGTCTTCCGCTGGGCATTTGAGGTATTGGCCAGCAATACCGTACAAAATACCAGCTGGATAAGGAACCCATATAAAACTCTCATAGACATCTTTATTAATTGTCTTAGTATCTTTTTTTGCATAGTTTTAAATGTTTAAGTGATTACTGCTTAAGCTTCCTGTCTGTACCGTCCAAAGTTCACGACAGGAAAAAATGTTGGCAGTGGGGAATTTACAGATTCCTTGCTGCCACTTTTTTTGACTAACTGGAATTGGGGATTTTCATGTTTGTGGGGATTAGGCTATGGGTTTATTAGTTATTTATTATTAAGCACTTAGGTATTTGCTCATTGGCTTATTGCGTTTGGCCATGGTCGGCTATCGACAGCTCGTTACGAGGGTTTTGAAATCCCGAGCTTATGGTAATAGGGAACTCTACTCCCTGTCGCTTACTCAATCTGTCCCGATAAGTACCAAGAATATGGTTAACACCTCCCTTCTTATTTTCTTCCTTTCATCAGCTTGACTTGCTTACCATCTATTTCATAATTGATACCTAGGGTCCTTTTGATTCCTTCCAAGACATTTTCGAGTGATTCATTTTTATATTCTCCAGAGTAAGCCCAAGAACGGCTGATGTGTGGATCGCAAGTGACGTCCACCCCGTACCAGTCGCTGATTTTTTGAATGATTTCTGCTCTATCAGATTTCCTGAAAACCAACACCTTATTCTTCCAACCGGTGACTTCCAGTGGGTCAAAACTCGTCAGGGAGAGTTCTCCGTTTGGCTGGACACTGAGCATTTCAGAAGGTTTGAGGATCACTTGATTACCTATTTCATCCTTCACCTTTACTTTTCCCGAGATCAAGGCCACCGCAAGGTCACCATCCAAAGGGTTACGTACGTTAAAAGTCGTCCCCATCACTTCTACTTGCGTATTGCCCAACTCTACGATAAATGGCCTACCGTCTTTCTTGATATCAAAAAATGCCTCCCCTTCTAGCTTTACCATACGCATGGAGTCTGAAAAATGCTCAGGAAACGATAACTTACTGCTGGCATTAAGGCTGATCGTGCTGCCATCTCCCATCTTCAGCGTGGAGCGAACACCTGGTGGATTTTCGCTGATTTCCCATGCCACTTCTTGGACAGCTTCTACCGCTTGGGGCTCGACAATGTACACCTGGACCACCACCCAAATGCAAAAAGCAAACACGAGAGCAGCCGCTACTTTATGAAGTCCAAACCATGATCGCCAAGAAGATCGCTGCTGCTGCGATAAATCTTCATTTTCCAAGCGAGGATCCGATCGGAGGACATTCTCAAAAATTTCCAGGTAGGCACTATCCGATAGTTGAGGTCTTTTTTCATAAGTCAGGGAACGTACCATAGAAGCTGCTTCCAAAACCATTTCCCTTTTGATGGCATTTTCGGCAATCCACTTCTCCCAGAAGTGTCCCCCTTCCCCATCGGGATTTTTGGCCCAGGAAATAAAGAACTCATCTGCCAGGAAATCTTCCAGCTCATAATCCCTGTATTTCAATATGTTTTTATCCTTGTTCATGTAGTTGGTTCACTTTTTTAGAAAGACATCTTTCAAGCTGGCGAGTGCCCTGTATACGAGCTTTCTGGCAGATTTGACATCCGAAAAACCCATCACTTCTGCAATTTGGCTATAGCTCATTTCTTCTTCATAAAGCAGCAACAATGCTTGACGTTGTCTCACTGTCAGCTGGGCCAATGCGTGCTTTACCCTCTTTTGCTGTCGTTCACGATGTTCGGATTCTATCAGGATCGTCTCTGGGGAGAGTGCAAGTGCAAAGGACTTTTTATAATGCATTTCATCAGCGTCCATGAGCTGCCCTCTTTCCTTCATTCTTTTAATGATTTCGCTGCGAATACATTTAAATAGGTATGACTTAATGCTACGGACTTCCCCAAGTCTTCCCCTTCTTTTTCGGAGATATATAAAAAGGTTCTGGATACAATCTTCTACCAAATGGGCGTCGCCACAGAACTGGTAACCAAAAGCAAATAAGTCGGAAGCGTAATTTTTATAGAGGAAACTGAAAGTGGACTCATTGCCTTTGTTAAAGGACGTCCATACCATTTCATCCGGCATTTCCAAGTACTCCTTTTCGGAATACCGGACTTGGTATTTATCAGTTTTTTCAGGTACTTTTCTGGGCTTCATCTCAATTTATATTTGGCTTTTTAGCCATCTCATAATATAAAGAGATAGAAAACTCCATAAACGACCCCACAAATCCGAAAAAAACTTTCAATAAATAAAACTTTTACTATTCCCGCAAAAAAAGAGTGTTTTCTTTAACGATTTAGCAGATATTTCAACCTGAAAATATAGCTTTCTCAACACTCATAAAAGAGCAAAAAAAAGAGGAAGCCGATTGGCTTCCTCTTTTTTTCCATTGGGTCTAATAATCTATCACTCAATCAAATCATAACCCTCTCTTATTTTAATAAATACATCAGGCTCAAATGTCCCACAAAAGTATTTTTGTCCAGTCCTGGCACCCAATAGGTACCATCGTCACTATTTTCGAGGTACCATTTATAGTTGAGGGTATTGACATATTGGACCTTTGCCGATACCAAGAATCGATACACCTGCCAGTCTGCTACTAGTGATGGTACCAAATCGACGTACTTCCTGCGCCAGTCCTTGATCACCTCAAACCTTTTATAGTAAAAGTCATTATTATAAACGATTCGTTCAAACTGGAATCCCAGTTTCGTGAAATTCCTGTTCCAACTGACTTCTGCAAAAATCACGTTGCTCCCAGGTCCGTTTCCCGCTCCCATAACCTGGCCATTATTGGTGTAGCCGTGACGGACATATGGATGGGTATACCAGCTTTTCTTGGCTAATATATTTTCTCGGACTGACTGTCCTGTCTGGGTCGTTTCGAACTGTACTCCCAGATAGGTGTCTGGATCCTTTAGTTGGATATATTTTGTAAACCCTAAGGTAAAGGCCCTGTTGAGGTCTGGATACATAAACATCTCCCGGAAGGTCTTACTGTTGCCATTGGTACCGTATTCCCCATAGAATTCAAACAGCTTCCCGGGACTCGCCCATCTAAAATACCCGGCACTCAATTGATTTCGCTGCATGGCATCCAAGTCCACTACATCGGCAGGCCTCTTGCCTCCATTGAAAATCGGCAAGAAATCATCGAAACTGTCCATGTCCCGCCAATACATCTGGGAAACGCTACTGTAGCCTAATGTCAGGCCTGGAAGCCATTTGGGTTGGTAATTAAGGGTAATTCCTGCTAGGTACCGATCATCTTCGTCGGGCTTTGGAACATATAATGGTGTCTGCCTAAACCTATAGTCTGAGCCTGGAGGAAGGTACCCCGAATTATTCAACTTTCCCGCAATCAACTGCCCCTCAAATCGCCCTATGTTCGTTTCAAAGGGCTTGGTAGTCTCTAAGGTCGCATGTAGAAAACCCGGCGCATTATTGCTCATCAGCAAGCTATTTCTCTTCCCAGGTCCCCACCAGATATTTTCACTCGAAATCCCAATTGCCAAGTTCTTGTAGTTGTATTTGATATGGGACTGACCAAGGAGGTATTCGACATAAGCATAATGGCCGTACCTTTCGACAATATCAGCCGTATTCAGCCATTCATAATATTGCTCCCAAGTAGACCCCCAATGCTCTTCTGGGAAACCTTGAAAAGGTAAATTTTGTGCGGTCACCAACTCGGGCTGAAACTGCAAGCTCCACCTGCCATATTTCAGGTAAACTCCCGCACTGATCAAGGTCTGTAATCCAGTATTCGGAATCATGGCTCCGTCATTTATCCCAAAAGCGTAATTGGAATTATACTGGCCTTTGATAATTTCCGGCAGCATTTTGATACTTCCTTTGCCCTCATCGAAAGTCAGTGCTCGCTCCTGACCGTACAGCTCCTGGTACCACCCGTTTTTTTTGGGGTCGTCCAGGTCCAGGTCACTGACCTCGGGAGTTAACGGGAAAATGGTCATGGAATAATCCGAGTTGAAATTCCCTATTAATTGTTGCCTTCGGAGATAATCCCGCAAAAAAGGTGTGTTAAGATTAACCGTTTGTGACAAAGCGGGAAAAGTCAGTATCATCAGTAGAACTGAAAGGATAAGGGCTTTTCTAATGGTAATCCTCATGGATGGATATTTTCTTATTCTCATTCTATTTTTTTACTCCACCAGATGAACCTTAATACTGGACAATGACCAACTTTCATCGCAAATCTGGGAGGTGGTCAGGTGTTGTTGTACCGTTTCGTCTCCACACACAAGGGTAATTTGATCCTCCTTGTGTTGTATAATTTTTGAAATCCGGTATTTGGTCGTCCATCCCAGTGAATCAGCATAGCGGCACAAGCCAGGAAGGTTGGTATCCTCTGCACCTGTTTTGGGATCATTGTGTCTTCCATATGGTTCGGGGTAGGATTGGCTCAGACACCAAGTAGGCACGCAGGGTTGATTGGAAAAAGTGGAGTTGATCAGCGACTGTCCATCGATCTCCAAATACCACTTATCCGGCCCACCTGCAGGCCCGGCATTTCCATCCCAAGAATCATGGAGCAACAGGTCCACGGTAACCCTGAGAAACTTATGGGATGGAAGATCGGCCACGTTGATGGCTATTTCTTCATTATTATAATTGCCCAAAACCGTCTGCCCGTTGTACGCCCGCAACCGCCCGTTTTTAATTTCTTTCAGGTTTTCTGTTGTGAAATCATTCTCATACACCAACGTCTCCCCCGGCTCCACATCTTCCTGACATCCCGTCAATCCTAAAAAAACACCAAGCACCAAACTATAAAGCAAAATATCAACTACCGTCGTTTTCCTCATTGAAACTTTTCTCTTCATTCTCTTCTCCTTTCCTTCTAGCTGGCTTGGTGTTCGTCCCTTAGCAAGTCATTAATGGTCTTGACAGGACTGAACGTACCGAGTGGCACCTCTACAAAAACCGTATTCCAGTCGGACATGGCGCCATTCCACAGCCCTGGCAGTTCTAGTGCTTTTAAGGCTCTGCCGTTAAGGGATTTTTCGCTGATGAGCCCCGCCTCAGGATCTGAAAAGTCATCCAAGGAGTAGCGACTGCCATCTTGTTTCTTGATGGCACACACCAAATCTACCGGGTTAAAGTGAGTACTTTCTGTCAAAAGAGCTGCTAACTTGTCCGGTTCGATCTGGGCTTTTTCGACAATCTGCAAGGATACTGAGCCATCTTGGTTTTTTGCCCAAAAGGGTCCACCGCCCGGCTCACCTGTATTCCTCACCATCCCACACACACGAATGGGTCTTTCTAACTTTCCGATCAACCACAACCGCTGTTCCTCCGGGGAAGCCTCCGCATATTTATTGGGAAGTAGGACACACAGATCATTGCGTAAAAAACCCTCCACTTCTGCTTTTACATCCGACTTGTTCCCTTTTAAAAGATCAAGGTAGTGAAACACTTTTTGTTGTAAATCAAGGAGCATCCCGGCCATCGCCATTTTGTATTTCTTGGAAATACCGCTTGTATTTTCAACGGTGACATTATCGATGTTTTTGACAAAAATCAAATCAGCATCGATTTCCTCCAGGTTACTTAATAATGCACCGTGCCCACCAGGTCTAAACAGTAAATTTCCGTCATTTTGTAGAAATGGCGTATTGTCCACATTTACCGCAATGGTATCGGTAGAAGGTTTTTGCTGCGAAAAACTCACCTCAAACAGGATATTTGTTCGCTTTTCCAGCATGGCCTTTATGCTTTCACAGGCCGCCTCAAACCCTTTCAAATGCTCCTTCGACACCGTAAAATGCAATTTGACTGCTCCACCTTTGCCAATGGCATATTGCATTCCTTCGATAAAATGCTCGTGAACCGGTGTTCTCTTTTGGTCATCATAACGATGAAACTTCAAAAGTCCCTTGGGCAAACTCCCGTACCCCAGCCCTTCTGCTTCTAAAAATCTGGATATGATCAATTTGAAATTCTGTTCTTCTAGCACTATATCCATGTCCCTGCCTTCTTCAGAAAAACTATTTTTCAACTCCTCATAAAAAGCAAACTTTGTGAGGTTTTTGATAAATACATCAGCCTCCTTACTGCGCGATAGGCTTCCATCCCCTTCGAGAAACTCATAGAGTTTTTTAAACATCCTCGACGCCGCACCGCTGGCCGGGACAAATTTGACAATGTTCAATCCATCCTTTTGCTCACAATAAATCCCTCCCAACTTATCAATCTCCTCATTGGAAAGGACCTTGATACCATCCGTAGCTTGTGCAGGTCTCAGGATGGACAGGTAGGGGAAACCTGTCGCAAACCGATTGATCTGTCCCAAGACGGTAGGTAGGGATTTACCTTGGTAGGAGATTTTTTCAGACAATGCATCCATTTTTTTTCGTGTTTTATGGTGGTTAACTATGTTGTAGTTTAACCCGGATTATGCGTTAGGAATCGTAGTGAGAGCTGAAATTGCAAGAAAATCAGTTAGTTTGGAGGTATTAGCGTAGCACCGCTACGGTTATGCCGAAAACTAAAGTGAAACGGCTGATTTTGAAGCAGTTTAAGATCGCAACAGATAGGCTAATGCATATTCCGGGTTTAATCTAGATTATGCATTAGCCTATCTATTGCTGCCCGATACTGCCCAAAACTGATTTTCTTGCGGTCTCAGACCTTTCCGACAACTGTGGGGACAGGCGATATCGACTCCTAATGCATACATAAACTGGGTCATTACTATTTTGAAAAACTAGCCGTATACTTTGCTAAACGACATTGGATCCGAATTCCAAAAGGGAAAGCCTTTCAAAAAAAGGCCCTCCCTAGCTGCATTACACACTTACTACACTTGGTTTGAAAAAAGCATTATGTTGTTCCTATGGTGTATACTCTAAACCCGATGTCCTTCAGTTTTTGCTTATCCAGTACACTCCTGCCGTCAAATACCTGAGCAGGTTTGAGCATATTATCGTAGATTTTTTGCCAGTCATAATCGACAAACTCATCCCACTCTGTCAATACCGCCACGGCATGTGCCCCCTTGCAGGCCTCATACGGGCAGTGCTCGGCCTTCATGAGCTTTCTATTGTCCACTTGGTTTCTGGAGTTCAGGTAATCCAGGTCATTGTACATTTGCTCTTCCCTTACTTTCGGGTCAAAGACTGTTATTTTGGCATCTTCGTTGAGCAAATGGTTGGCGACGTAGATGGCGGCAGATTCTCGGGTATCATTTGTATCTTTCTTAAATGCCCAGCCGAGAAAAGCGATTTTCTTTCCGCTAACGGTATTGTACAGTGAACGTATGATGTTTTTGGCAAATCTTCCCTTTTGGTGGTCATTGATCTTGATGACCTGCTCCCAATAGTCGGCCACGCTGGTCAGCCCATAACTTCTACTGATGTATACCAAGTTGAGAATGTCCTTCTGAAAGCATGACCCACCAAAACCTACGGAAGCTTTCAAAAATTTATTGCCAATTCTACTGTCCGTCCCGATGGCTTTGGACACTTCATTGATATCCGCTTCGGTACTTTCACAAAGCTCGGAGAGTGCATTGATCGAAGATACACGCTGTGCCAAAAAAGCGTTGGCGGTGAGTTTCGAAAGCTCGGAAGACCAAACATTGGTAGTCAGGATTTTTTCTCTGGACACCCAGTGGGCGTACACCTCCACAAGGGCATCCATAGCCTCCCTTCCTTCCTCCGTAGAGGTCTCGCCGCCGATCAGCACCCGATCAGGATCCATCAGATCATCTATGGCCGTACCTTCTGCCAAAAACTCCGGATTGGATAAAATCTGGAATTTGGTGCCATTACCGGTATTTTCCAAGATGTCCCTTATGGCCTCGGCCGTTCTTACTGGCAAGGTAGATTTCTCGACTACAATCTTATCTGATTCTGCTGATGCAGCGATCTGACGTGCACATAGCTCTATCCATTTTAGATCAGCAGCTTGCCCTTTGCCTTCCCCATAAGTCTTCGTCGGCGTATTTACCGAGATGAATATCATGTCGGCCTCTTGGATGGCGCCTTCCACATTGGTGCAGAACCTGAGGTTTCTGCCCCTTGCTTCTGCCACTACCTTGTCCAAGCCGGGTTCGTACACTGGAAGATTGTCCAGGTTTTCATCATTCCATGCCTTGATTCTTTCTTCATTGATGTCCACTACGGTCACATAGATATCTGGACATTTTTGGGCGATTACCGCCATGGTGGGACCGCCTACGTATCCCGCACCAATACAACATATCTTTTTTACTTTCATTCGGTTAATTAATTGATGGTTTTAAAAACAATGAACTAAACAATAGCGCTGTAAAAACATTAGGAAATCTCCTTTAGGTAATGGGTTATTGTACTATAAAATGAATCGATTCGTTTATTGGTTTTCTCTCTTAATAAGGGCCTTAGTCCCATTCCGAAAGTGGAAGTGACGGCGCTTGGTCGATCTGCCCCCCACCGGTGAGCAGTCTCACCTCGATGACTTCTGAACAGTTTTTCTTCACTTGCAGCTCAAAACCAACCACGCGCGCCCCTTCATTGGCAGCATCATAGCGGTGATGGTTGTTGGCCGGCCATACTTTTAGTTGTGCCTCCTTGGGAGCATGGACTTGGAGCCTCAGCTCTTTTCCATTTTTCATTAAAATGGCTTCGTTTCCACGAGTGATGACCTTGCCAGGAGTGACCATTTTCCACCTGATCTTCACTGCTTCAGGGGAAGCACTGATCTCATCCCTGATGACCACTTGGTTTTGATGCCTAATCGCGACCCCCCTCAGTATTTTGCGGTCCTTTCTTAAGAAGACATCCGTCAAATCCCCAATGGCATATTGAAAACCTTCGCTATCACTGCTCCTGAGTAATTTGGCCTGACCACGCACATCCATCAGTGAATCGTCCAATGTAAGCGTATTATGGCCATGGTTATTGTACCGGAATACCGTCCACCTGCCACCATCTTGGCTACTGTCCCAAAGATTTACTTTTTTGGAGGATAGGGAATGATAATCCTGCATCCCCAAGTCTTTTGCCCATCGAACACCTTCGGCTTCCATCACAAATGCCCCCATATCCATATGGGCATGGTGTTCTTGGGCATTGCCTAGCTTAAACCCGAGGAATATCCCAGAAGGGTCTTCCCAAGAAGTGCGCATAGTCACCACCTCATTATCACCGCTTCCCGTCCATAGTCTCGATGATGGAGCAGAAATATCCTCTGGGGATCGGCCCGCACCGAACAGTAACACCATGGGCAGGAACCTTGACGTCACCAAACCGTGGTAATCTCGGTTCTCCAAAATCTTCTTTTCATTCCACAGTAAAGAAGAATCTCCAGTCTTATTGGCCAACCAGAAAATTGCTGGGTTCAGACAATGTTTCTCCAAGGCATCGCTCCAATTGAAAGCTCTGCCGGAATTGGCAATCATATTTAAAAAGAACTGGCCGGACCGTAAAAACCCTTCCGAGTAAAGAGGAATGCGGGTATTCCAATACGCACCTGCCAATGCCTCCAGCATCAGTACATGATAAGTGGTACCGTATGTCCAGTACATGGGACCTTCCGCAAAACCACCATGATCACCATATTTTTTAATGGGCTTCATGGCGCTACTTACTGCTCTGGCAATGGTTTTTTCGGCTAATATTGGCTCCTCATCATAAATAGCCAAGGCTCCCCAGACCATGGCCGCATTGCAAACCTGGTTCCAGTTATTGTCCAGCTGTAAAAACCGGTTGTATTTTTCATCATACGACGGCTTTAGCCCTTTTTGGACAATGGCCTCCTTGATCAGCCTGCGCTCCCTTTCACTCATCACGGGGTATAACCAATCATACCCAATAGCCACTGCCATGGTCAACTCTGCCACATCCAAAAAAACATCAGGATTCCATGTATCAAGTTGTGCAGCGTGCATCAGTTCCTCAATGCCACGATGGGCAAATGCTTCTTCCTTCGTCAACTGATAAGCGTAGCTGAGGTAGCTGATTTTTCGAAAAATCTCCCTGGCCTGCGGAAGCATCGTCTTCCCTTTAAAATGGATAGGGGTTAGCGGTTGGCTCACTAGGCCATTGGCTTCATCCAACAGGAGGTCATTCAACGCCGACCAACATCGGTTTTCCATCATCGAAGCCTTGAGGGCCATAAGCTGTTCTTGGCCAATCAACATACGTGGATGTGAAGCGTAGCCGGCATTATTGCTTACCGTCTGGCTGCTGACCAAAGTGGATACAACCATTAACCAAGCGATCAAAAGAGCTCTTGCAATCACTTCAAACTGGAGTTTGGCACCTCTTTACACACCGGCTGTTATTGAGCAGAAGCTTGATAATTGGTCAGGTTTTGTTCAAGCATTTTGGCAAACCGCTCACCTCCTTCTTTGTTCAAATGGTCCTCATCAGAAAACAGGTCATTTCTATTGGCAAACACCTCCTGAAAATCCAGTATTTTACAATCATTTGCCCTTAATACGCTGTCTGCCCCAAAATTGGATGATTCCATCGCTGAGAGGTAGGCTGAAGTCAAGGGGTATTTTACTCCGATCACTTGTACACCGTTGGCCTTGCACAACGCTATCATCGACTCCAAGTCTATCGCAAGCCTCTCTGACTTCTGAAGGGCACTGAAATGTAGATCAACCCTTTTTTCTCCCTTGGCGACCTTATTACCCACATCTTTCCATTCTTTGCTCACCAAGTTGCTTTTCAAGAATGACTTAAGCCTTGCCAAAAAAATGTCCCGGTTCTTTGGGCTTACCAAAGAGAAGTACCTTTTGATGTATTTCAAATAAGAATACTCCCAAAAACCATAGACTGATTCGGTAAACGGCACATAGTTTATGGAAGCTTCGATATTGTTGAGGTTTTCCCGATAATTGGAAAGGAGGTGGTTATCCGCAGAGATCAGCACATAATCAAGTTGTTTTTCTTTGAGGTAAAACTGCAGCTTATTCCGCATATCCTCATAGGAATCACTCCCCCAAGATACATTGACAATCCCCTGATCTTTAAGATTTTGCTTTAGTGGCAAGCCATGGGAATCTGCCATGATGACTCCGCGGAGCTTTTCATTGTCTATTTGCCTAATCATCCTGGTATAAGGCTCATAATAAAGCCCATCTACCACAAAAGTGACCAAGATGTTTATGGCCAGCACCCCTAATATAAAGGGAGACAGTTTTTGAAAATACTTTTTCATGATTCGCTAAAATTGGAAGTAAATAAACTCGATTTCATCGGAGAAATTTCCGGCAAAGTAGATCAACATAAACACGCTATAATAAACGCCATATCGCAATGGCCGTCTCCACCTTACCCCTATTGACTGAATGGCAAAATCCCCTTCTCTCCCTGTCCATTCTATTGCTACAAACAGCACCACCAAGGCCAATATCCTGACCGGAAATACCTCCGGCTTCACCAATAAGGTAGGCGAGAACATCTGGGCAATGTAGTCTACAGCCATTGTGACGCTTTCTGCTCTGAAAAACACCCAGGCCAAACAGGTCAAACCAAAAGTAAGCAGTACCTGACCAGCCTCTCGGAAAGTAGGAAACATTCTTCCCTGAGCCACTTGGTCAAGATTATTCCTGTTGTTTCCTGATAACATTAGTGGCAAAAAGTAGAGGGCATTTAAGGCTCCCCAGATGATAAACGTCCAATTGGCTCCGTGCCAAAATCCGCTGACCAGAAAAATAATAAAGGTATTTCGGATTTTCATACCCAAGCCTCCCCGGCTCCCGCCAAGCGGAATATACAGGTAATCCCTAAACCAGGTAGACAGAGAAATGTGCCACCTCCGCCAAAACTCGGCCATGTCCCTAGAGAAATACGGAAAGGCAAAATTCTTCATCAGGTCAAACCCAAACAGCCTCGAAATCCCAATGGCAATATCAGAATAACCCGAGAAATCACCGTAGATCTGAAAGGCAAACATAACCGCTCCCAGTACCAAAGTACTGGCCGAATAGTCCTGATAATTTTGGAAGATAATATTGACATATTCTGCACAATTATCAGCTATCACCACTTTCTTGAAAAAACCCCATAATATCTGCTTGGTACCATCTGCAGCCAGCCCGTAGTCAAATTTTCGCTTTTTGTAAAACTGAGGCAATAAATGTGTTGCTCTTTCAATAGGCCCTGCTACCAACTGGGGAAAAAAACTCACAAACGTCGCAAATCCCACAAAGTCCTTCGCCGGATCGAGCTTTCGCTTGTACACATCGATCGAATAACTCAGCGTCTGAAATGTATAAAAGCTAATCCCCACTGGTAGTACAATACTGATGGCCCTTGGGTGGATGGACTGCCCAAAGAAACTGAACATTTCTGTAAAGCTTTCCGCAAAGAAATTATAGTACTTAAAGAAACCCAATAACCCTAAATTCACCAATACACTACAGGTCAAGAGCCACTTTCTTTTGCCTTCATTGGTGGACCTTTCCATGCCCTTGCCAATCATAAAATCAAGCACCGTACTGAACAGGATCAACGATAAAAACCGCCAATCCCACCAGCCATAAAACACGTAGCTTGCCACCAGTAAGAGGGTATTTTGCTGCTTGATATTCTTATTGAAAACGTACCAATAGCAAATAAATACCAATGGCAGGAAAACCGCAAAATCAAGTGAGTTAAACAACATTTCCTTTAATGTTTATCAGTAGGTTGGTTGAGTGAGTAATCAATTACGATAAAAGGCATTTTGGCCTTACTGGAAAATGTTCCCGGACCAAGCTTATTTCAGATGGTAAGCAGTTTAGGATTTGAGTCTTTTCGTAGGAAGCCTTCTGAGGTCATTGGCTGCCAATCTAAAAATGTACCATGGTTCGATAAGGTAGCGAAACCAAAAACGGTTGGGGTTTTCTTGGAGCCTGTACAGCCACTCCAGTCCACTTCTTCCCATCCATCGAGGTGGCGTACTCACCGTGCCAGCCACGTATTCAATAGCAGCACCACAGGTCATGATTACTGTCGCATTCAGGTCGCCCTTATTTGCCAAGATCCAATGTTCCTGGCGAGGCATTCCCATTCCTACGATCAGGATAGCTGGATCGTAGGCATTGATCAGCTCTACCACTTCCTGATTTTCCTGACTGGTTATGTTGGTATCGAAATATCCATGGCGATAGTTGATATCAAGGCCTTCAAACTTATCTTTCAGCATTTTCACACCTTTGGAAACACTGACCTCATCCGCCCCAAGGTAAAATACCTTCAACTTTTCATCTCGGATCCTCTTCATCAATGGATCCATTAAATCCACCCAAGTAAGCCTATTTTCCTTTGATAGCGGATAGCCCATGGCCTTGCCGAGCCATACCAGCGGCATGCCATCAATCCGTTTTTTTGCAATGGCATAAAGGCTCTTTAGTTGGGCCGAATTGGACTTATGATAAGTGTAGATTCCGTGAAGGTTTTGGCTGAGAATGACGTTCTTTTCCTTTAACCGTACCGAATTCACGACAAAGTCAAGGAGTGAATTCAAGCTAAACGCATCCACTTCAGTTCCAAGCAGTTGGTAAGACATATCAGTTGAGTGTTTTAGTTTCTTTCAGAATAAATTCGATCCGCGACTTCCAGCTGTGGGATTGTACCACTGGTTCACGGATAAGATCAGGGTCAAATTTCCCCTTTTTAAAAAGTTCGTAAGCAAGACGAATTTTCTCCACGAGGTCATTGACGTCTCCTGATTTGAAGCAAAACCCATTTTGCTGATCCTGTATCATTTTGGAAGCATCCTGAAACCTGGCCGCTAGGACCGGTTTGCCCATGGACAGGTACTCGTATATTTTTAATGGAGAATGGTACATCTTACCAGAATGAGTTGCTACTTGTCCGGAATAGCACACATCGAACCCTCCTATATAGCTGGGGATTTGGTTCCACGGCTTGCGACCTACAAATGTGATAGTATCTCCCAGACCTGCATTGGCACAGTCATTTTCCCATTCATTTTTTTTCAGTCCGTCCCCTACGACGGTGACTTTGATGGGTATTTCTTCCTTCAAGATATCCACCGCCCTGATCAGCACATCCACCCCGCACCAAGCAATCATAGACCCCACAAATCCCACGGTAAAGTCATCGTGTTCACGGATAGGACTCACACTTTCCGGGTCAAAACGATCTGTATCCACTCCATTGGGGACCACCAGTATTTTGCCTGGGTCGATATCAAAATGTTCCAGCACCATGGTTTTCAGCTCGTCAGTGACACAGACCAGATAGTCACAGGAGTGATAAGCCTTGGCTTCCATTTTTTTACAAATTCCTGAAAGGATAATGCTCTTGCGATCGTTTTTGGCCTCTTCGTAAAGGACACTGTTGGTTTCTAGGATCCATGGCACCCCGTTTTTTCGAAACTTCATTCCCATCAGTTGAAAAGCGCCTAAACGCTCATAGACACAATCTACTTGATGGTGCATTTTGTAGGAAATTCGATTATTATAGGCGCCGTAGGTTATCCGGATCAAGTCTGCTGCCAATCGTTTGAAATAGCTCTTGGAAAGGCTTTTTTGAAAATCGGTTTTATGCCCGCTTTTCATGATCCTGTTTCCGACGATAAATTCCGAAACATCCCAGTTAAGTGACCTGAACCCATTGATCACACCGAGAATATGGGCCCTGGCTCCTCCAGCATCGGCTTTTAGCTGTGTAGATACCCTGGGAGCTCCTGACAAGTAAAGTAATTTCATTTCTGTTTATTGATAAAAGTGGTAGTAAATAATCAAATCAGTGGGTGCATTTACATCATCACCTTGTCCATGCTTTCCATGGTCAAGTCATGGTAACGCTTCTCTATGGATGCCAATTGCTGAAGAATTGGCTCCCGTTGCTCCAAAAGGTGAACCACTTTATCTAGCAGTGTTTCATTGCTGTCGCTGGCTTCCAACAGCAAATTGTCAATACCAGCATCGTGATATATCCCTTTTATTTTTAGGTGCTTGTCAATATCCGTCAATACCAATGGCAGCACATTGTATTTGGCAGCAAGCAGTGCGCCGTGGAGCCTATTGGTGATGATCGCAACCCCATTTTTATAGGCTTTTCCTGCTGTTTTCAAGGTGATTTGCTCTTCATCGAATTCTACTTTGTAACCTTTCTCGACAAGCATCCCATGCAGTTCCTTGCAAAAAGTATAGTCTCCCAAAACCTGATAGGTGACCTTCAGGCGATACTGGTCTTTCAAGCGGTCGATGATAAACATCAGCCGCTCCATAAGGGCATCCCTGTAGCGATTGCCATCGTCATCCTTATAGATGCCATCCCTAAAACTAAAGATGATTTCTTCTTTCTTGGTTTTGGATAGGTCCACCCCATTGGCATGGTAGGTCCATGCCAGATCAGGAAAGAACTGTGCCTTTGGGATCCCTATCGAGTGTGCCAAATCCAGGGAAATGGAGTCCCTTACCAAATAATGATGGGTAAACCAAGCCCTGATTCGCTCGCTCAAGGCCTGTTGCTTGCCTATAGGCCCCATCGAAAACCCCATTCTCACTATCCGCACTCCCAGCATCGTCAGTAGGATCAAAAAAACAGTGTACTCAAAATTTTTAAGGATTTTTTTTGTTGAATTGCCAAAAATATGACCGGGAGGTCCTGCTACCATCACCACTTTTTGGTCCTTTTTGAACATGCTCTCCCAAGCCTTTAGGAACAGCTGTTTATAAAAGCTTCCCTTGGCAAAAGTACTTTTTTCGGCCGTTTTGAGCTCTAGGGCGACTTTATAATACTCCGGTAGCTTTTGGTCATTGATGACCACCTTCCCATACTTCCGGAAGATTTCTATCAACGATTTGTTAATGAGCACATCCCCAGTATTCTCAAACTGTGTATTGCCCTGAAAGTAAGTAGTGACTTTTTTTACCATGCTATGATTAGTTGACTAGTTGCTGTGTGAATTCAGGCTGTTGTACCTTGTAATTTTGTACAGAACGATGACTATAAGTTTTAAAAACATGCACCTGACCAATAAGAAAGGTCAACGTGATCATTTCCCTTTTTAGCGGAGCCCATCCAAAAAAACCATAGATAAATATAGAAATCAGGATACCTATGGTGGCAAGGCTGAAGACATTAACTACAATATTATTGGTTTTCAACAGTTTGGTATGACTGGATATCTTGCTGCCAAAAAAGGACAACCATAGCACTATGCCTACTATCCCAGTCTCTGCCAGTACGATAAGATGAATATTATGAATGGGATTGGTGGTAATGAACTCTACCACTGCCAAATCCTGAGTGACCCTGATAAAATGCCCCATATAATACACATGTGCATTGATGCCCACTCCTAGGAGCTTGGCGCGGCTCCAGATATCATACCCCATAAACCAAGATGAAAACCGGACCTCTATTTGGTTCTCAAAATCACTGGCTAAAAACAACTCACTCAATGGTGTGAGGTATAGGATACCCAAGAACGTAGCAAATACAGTACTAGCCAAAATGACGTTTTTTATGGAAAAGAGACTCTTTTTGGAATAAAAGGAAATAAGCACAATACCGATAATAATGGCACTGGTCACGTAGGTGGTCCTTGAAAAAGTCAAGAGAATAATAAACACGTTAGCCAAAAAACAATAGAGGGAAAATTGCTTTTTGAAGCCATTTAGGTAAGCCGAAAGAAAGAAAATAGCCGTTATCAATGAAAACAGCGCCAAGGTACCCGGATGGCCAAAAATCCCAACAGCTGAGGTATACCCTTCCCTTTTCAATGCATAATCGATCATGTCTTCCCCTTTAAAAAAGGTCAACGCTGCCTCTATACCCAAGAGCGGATACATGATTACCAACACCGTCTGCAAAACGGTAATCACCATCAACCCGTCATAAACGCCCTTTAACACCTCTCCCTGGGTAAAATTGCCCTTGATATAATTGACCGCAAGAAAAACTTGAAGGGCATAGCACAGAAAAATCAACACGGACTTTGGGTAAGGATTCATAGGATTAAAAATCGCTATAAGGCTCATTACCAAAACAACCAGCTCCCACTTATAATCTTTCAGTTTAAGCACCGGAAAACGCTGATAGCCTAAGAAAAAACCTATTGGTATAACGAAAGTGGAAAGGGAAATCCAAAGGGAATTACCAAACACCCCCAGCCGGTCTACCATCGTTCCTTCATAATTCGTCTTGGTCAAAAACGAATGGAACGAAGTCCCAAAATCAAACGCCAGCATCAACACAAAAAAGCTGGTCAACATGTGATTGGACCGTTTTCCCTGCCAGTTGAGGTATGCCCATTTACCGAGGGCATACAGGACAATAGCTATTAAAACTACTTTATTCATCTTTTGCTAAGGGGTAAATCAGGATGGTTGAAGGTGTTTTTTTGGACTGTTTAACCCGCTGAGGTCACTGGAAAAATGGGCATAATTCTTTTCAGCATTGTAATACTTATTGAAAAATCCC